>JAZBOI010000036.1:0-8144 GCA_036351095.1 Bacteroidales bacterium
CGCGGTATCTTGCAGACAATATAATCAAGTGCCGGTTCAAAGCATGCGGTAGTATTTTTCGTAACAGAGTTTTTTAACTGGTGCAGCCCGTAGCCCAGTGCCAGTTTTGCTGCAACAAAGGCGAGGGGGTAGCCTGTTGCTTTTGAGGCGAGGGCACTTGAACGAGACAGCCGTGCATTCACTTCTATCACCCTGTAATCTTCAGATCCCGGATCCAGGGCATACTGAACGTTGCATTCACCAATAACGCCTATATGCTTAATAATTTTTATTGACAGCTCTCTTAGCTTGTGATATTCCCTGTTTGTCAGTGTCTGGGATGGTGCCACCACTATGCTTTCGCCTGTATGTATACCAAGGGGATCAAAATTCTCCATGTTACATACGGTGATGCAGTTGTCGAATCTGTCGCGTACCACTTCATATTCCACTTCTTTCCATCCCTTGAGCGATTCTTCCACCAGTATCTGGCCGGTATAGGAAAATGCCCGGCCGGCAAGCTGCAGCAGCTCGTCCCTGTTGGAGCAGAAGCCTGAGCCCTGTCCGCCCAGGGTATATGCTGCCCTTATAATAATGGGATACCCCAGTTTGTCGGCTGCGGCAAGAGCCTCATCAACTGATTTAACGGCGATACTCTCGGGGGTTTTTACATCTATCTGTTTGAGCTTGTTGACAAACAGTTCCCTGTCTTCGGTATCCATAATAGCCTGCACCGGCGTTCCCAGCACCCTGACATCATATTTTTCCAGTGTTCCTTCCCTGAACATTGTTGTACCGCAATTAAGTGCTGTTTGTCCCCCGAAAGCAAGCAGCATGCCATCAGGTTTTTCCCTGGCAATGACCTTTTCAACAAACCAGGGTGTTACGGGAAGGAAATAAATCTTGTCGGCAATCTCCTCGGATGTCTGGACAGTAGCAATATTGGGGTTTATCAGAACCGTCTCAACCCCCTCTTCACGGAGTGCTTTCAGGGCCTGTGACCCGCTGTAATCGAATTCACCGGCTTCACCTATCTTGAGGGCGCCGGATCCGAGGATGATCACTTTTTTTATCTCTCTTTCCTTCATCCTGCTGCTTATCCTTCCTTTCTCCATTTTTTTATATTATCGATAAAAACATCAAATAGAAAATCAGTATCGGTTGGTCCGCCCGAGGCCTCCGGGTGGAACTGGGTGGAGAAAAAAGCTTTTTCCCTGTGCCTCATTCCCTCGTTGGTATTGTCATTTATATTAATGAAGAGAGGTTCCCAGTCTTTTCCAAGACTCTCATTGTCAACAGCGAAGCCATGGTTCTGCGATGTGATGTAAGCCCTGTCAGTCCCAACACGGATCACCGGCTGGTTATGACTCCTGTGACCATATCTCAGCTTGTATGTATCGGCGCCCGAGGCCAGGGCCATGAGCTGGTTGCCAAGGCATATCCCGAACACGGGAATATCCTTATCCAGCGATTTCCTTATGTTTTCGATTGTTTCAGTACAGGTTTTAGGATCTCCCGGGCCGTTCGAAATGAACAGACCGTCATACTGCTCCTCATGATAATCATAATTCCATGGCACCCTGAGAACGCTTGTGTCTCTTTTAAGGAGGTTCCTTATAATATTGTACTTAACACCGCAGTCAATAAGTATTATCCTGTATTTGCCACTGCCGTAGCTAACAGGTTTTTCAATACTCACTTCTTCAACCAGATTATGGCGGTTGGGGTCATAAAAAGCCGTTTCTGATCCATCGGGTTCTATTTTGCCCAGCATGGCACCTTTCTCCCTCAGCCTTTTGGTCAGTGCCCTGGTATCAATACCGTAGATGCCCGGGATATCATTATTTTCGAGCCACTGGTGCAGGCTTTCTGCAGCGCTCCAGTGACTGTATTCAAAGGAATAATCAGAAACTACAAGGCCCCTGATATGTATTGAAGATGATTCGTGGAAGATATGAAGATTGTCTTCGTGCTCTTTACGTGGTGCACCGTAGTTGCCCACCAGGGGATATGTAAGGCATAGTATCTGTCCCCTGTAGGAAGGGTCGGTCAGGCTCTCGGGGTAACCTGTCATTGCGGTATTAAAAACCACTTCCCCGGCTGAAGCTATAACTTTGCCAAATGATCTGCCCCTGTAAACGGTGCCGTCTTCAAGACTAAGTTTAACCGGTACGGCATTTTTCATCTGTTTAAAATTTTTAGTTTAAGAAGGGCATTTTCAATATTATCAACAGCTTTTTTTACAGTATCAAGAGGGCAGGCGAGGTTCATCCTCATATAACCTTCACCTCCCGGTCCGAATACGGAACCTTCATTCATGCCCACGCCGGCTTCATTGACAAAGAAGTTGTTCAGCTCTTCAGGGCTCATTCCCATCGACCGGCAATCGAGCCATATCATATAGGTGGCTTCCGGAGGGACAGGCCTGATAAATTTATTGTTCTTAAATCTATCCAGCACATAATCGATATTAACTTTCACATATTCAAGCATCTCGTCGAGCCATTCATCGCCCGAGGTGTAGGCGGCAATGGATGCTTCTGTGCCAAATATATTACCTCCCGTGATATGAAGGCTTTGTATGGCAGTGTCAAATTTCTCTTTCAGCCCGCTGTTACTTATTATGACTGATGAGGTGGAGAGGCCGGCAATATTGAAGGTTTTACTCGGAGCCATGCATGTTATTGTGGAAGCGGCTATATCCTGCGAAAGGCTGGCAAGGGGAATGTGCCTGTGGCCCGGCAGTACGAGATCAGAATGTATTTCATCGCTCAAAATGAGCACTTCATGCCTCAGGCATATATCAGCCAGCTTTTCCAGTTCACTCCCCGTCCATGCCCTGCCGACAGGGTTGTGAGGATTACACAGGAACAGCATGCGTGCTCCCCCGGCTGCTTTTTTCTCAAGATCATCGAAATCGATTTTCCATATTCCGTTCTCCTCCATTAGCTGGTTATAAACCAGTTTGCGCTTATGGTCGGTGACAGCAGTAAAGAAGGGGAAATATACGGGAGGCTGCACAATTATCTTATCGCCGGGTTCAGTGTATGCCAGGGTACATACATTCAGTGCAGGCACCACCCCGGGGCTGAAGGATATCCAGTCATTTTCAATGTGCCATGAGTGTCGTCTTTTAAGCCATTCAGAAAGTGATGAGAAGTATTGCTCACGTCTTACTGTATAACCCAGTATTTCATGATCGAGCCGCTTGCGGAGGGCTTTAATTATTACCGGGGGGCATTCAAAATCCATGTCAGCCACCCACATCGGTATTACTTTGTCGGTGCCAAAAACATTTTTTCTTGCGTCGTATTTTACACAGCTGGTACCCTCCCGGCTGACAGGTTCATCAAAATTATATGTCATTACCCACTTATGAATTCCGGGGTTCAAAGTTAAGCATAATTATTGCGAATCCAACGCCAGCAGTGCAAAACTGGCCAGCCAGTGTCCCCCCTCATAATGCCCGTCGGTGATATGTGGCAGCGAATGCATAATGTGCTGATCTGCTATGTCTGACAGGTGTTCATACCCGGGCAATGTTTCTGCAATTCCATAGAGGCACCATGCCCTGCTGAAATTCAGTCCGTCGAGATGTGCAAGCTGTCCATCGGCCCTGTCGCTAACAATACCCGGCTCCATATTAAAGGACGGGTCTGCCAGGCCAGGCAGGAAGTCGGCCAGCCACCCTGCATATTCCTCGCTGTCGAGAACCCTTCTCATAAGATTGGCCTCTTCAAGGCAGGGCGACAGAAAATCGTTGCCTCCTGGTTCCCATGTGAGAGGGCAGTCACGATCGTAATAATAAAAATCCCTTGCCCTGTTCCTGATGCCTGTCATGAGGCTGTCATTGCCGGTGGTCAGTGCATAGTCATAGGCAAAGCTCAGGCCGAAAGCAGTGTTGGCATGAGTGCCGACCCTTATCGGGTAGTTCAGTTTTGGGAGGAAGTCGATATACATATCAGCTATAAGTTCTGCCAGGGGGGAAATATTAGTATAAAGCTCTCTGGCGAAATCACTGTCCCATGTATACAATTCCTCGCTTAGTTTTAAGAGCCAGGCCCATCCGTATGTCCTTTCAAATGTTTTATTGTGTTCAAGCAAAAAATACTCTATTTCCCTGCTGATATTTTCAGATGTCAGTCTCCTTGAAAGGAGCTCTTTCATCTCTTCCGCCCTGTCGAGGCCGGGGAACTGTTTGAGGAGCATGACTGCTGACCAGTGACCGTGTACTGATGAATGCCAGTCAAAACAGCCATAAAATGAGGGATGCAATTCACGCGGCGGTAGCAGTTCTTCCTCGCTGTCCAGTGTCTGGTTAAGCTTGTTGGGATATTCTTTTTCAATACATGCCAGTGGCAGTTCGGCCAGCCTGTTAGCCTCATCAATATCCAGGACAGGTCCTTCTCCATTTTTCTCGACGGGCTGACCGCCCGTATCGCCCTGCTGCCTGCCCTGGCAGGCGTTTAATAAGACAAGCGCAATTAAAAATATGATGTACCTCACGATGATTAAAATTTGATTTTTATTTACCAAAGCTACAATAAACTGGAAATTACAGGACATGTTTTTTCCGGATTGTAGGCTTCTATATAAATATATTTTATAATTTTACGCCTATTATAAAGGTTATAAACAGGATAAGCCTGAATGAAAAAGACTGATCATTTTAATTAATAAATAATTAATTACCCATGAAGAAAATATTAGTAATTGTAATCTCACTGGTTCTGGCATCTTCTTCCTTATTCACTTCCTGCAAAAACAGGGGCGAGGAGAAGGATCAGAAAAAAATAAAGATAGAGGATACCAAAAGTCTTACAGACGAAATCGAAAAGCATGTTTACCCGCTGCCCACATCAGCAGAGGTAATAAAAATGCTTACCGAGCTCGAAGTTGGTTACATTATCGGAGTGTCAAACCCGGTGGACAGGGCAACAAATTATATCACGAGCAAGAGCCAGGCCATCAATCTTGGTATTTACGGTGCCGACCTGAGCTATGCAACACTGTATAACATGAACCAGGATGTGATTAATTACCTTGATGTAATACGTGAGCTTACCAACAATCTGAAAATGTCAAAAATATATTCAAAGGAATTATATGATGACATAAAAGAGAGTTTTGATAACAGGAACCAGCTCGTGGAGATCCTGACGGAGGCTTTTAACGACACCTATGCTTACCTGGCTGAGAATGACCAGGAATCGCTTGCCCTGCTCATGGTAGCCGGAGCCTGGGTTGAGGGTATGTATATCACAACGCATATATCGGAATCAGTATACCATGTTGAAGGCATAGTCCGTGTATTGCTGGAGCAGAAAGAATCCTTTGAACTTTACCTGGATATTTCCGAACCCTTTGCTGATGACCCGGTTGTTGGTGAGATGCTTGAGCTGATGATTCCTGTCATGGAGGCATACAAAAATGTGGAGAATGACAGTCTGACCATGAGAAATGTGGAGGAGATCACCAAAGCTATTGAAACAGTCAGGGAGAAGCTGGTATCATAAGTATGATCTAATATATATAACCGTGAAAGCAGGAGCCGGGCTGTTTGCTTCACGGTTTTTTTTTAGTTATTGGATATGAGAGAACCTGTATTACTTGCACTGATACATATATTTGCCATCCTTTCCCAGGTTAACCCGGGAGGTATTACAACCAGGGGGAGGAAAATATTACGCGGGTATCTCAGGCGCTATCTCAACCAGGAACTTGAGGAGGAGTATTATAAAATCTTTGAAACCACTCATGATTTTTATTCCGAGGAACTTTCCAGTCTCGACGATAAGGAGCTCAAGGATGAGACATCACTGATTAACTTCCAGATCACAAATATATGCCGTCAGATTCGTAAGGGACTATTCCTTGAGGAAAGGATGATCGTTTTTCTACAGCTTCTTGAATTTGTATATGAAGACCGGGAAGTGACATCCCAGGAAAAGAAAATCATTGAAATAGTAGCAAAGACTTTTAGCATCCCTGAGAAGGAGTATAGCAATTCATGTGCTTTCATGATAGGCAATGAGATGGATAAGGTTAGTCCTGATTCGCTGATGCTGATTGAAGGACCCGGGAAGGAGAAAAAATTCTCAGACTCCTTCAAGAACAAGAACAAGTGGAACAAACTCACCATCAGGGGCTTGCGCGGAAGCCTTTTTGTCTTTCATATTGAGAGTATACATATTCTGCTCTTTACCTACCAGGGCGAGCAGTCAATGTATTTCAAGGGGCGGCCGGTTGTAAAGGGCAGGCCATACCTTCTTGACCCGGGTGTAAGCATAAAGGGTAAGGATATAGATCCTATATACTATGCAGGTATCCTGAGAGAGTTTCTCAGGCTATCCTATGCTGACAAGATTATTTTCGAAGGACATGATCTTGAATTCAGGTTTAAAAAGTCGGATCAGGGTCTCAAGCCTATGAGCTTCAGGGCCGATTCCGGTAACCTCATAGGCATTATGGGTGGCAGTGGGGTTGGCAAATCAACCATGCTGAATATTCTTAACGGCAAGCTGCCACCTGACAGGGGCAGGCTGTATCTTAACGGCTATGACCTTTTTAATGAGGATGATGTGCTTAAAGGGCTGGTTGGATATATCCCACAGGATGACCTGTTAATAGAGGAGCTTACGGTATTCCAGAACCTGTATTACAATGCCAGGCTGTGTTTTGGCGATTATTCCAAAAAGAAGATCACCGGCATGGTGGAAAAGATACTCAGGGACCTTGAGTTATATGATATAAAGGATCTGCAGGTAGGTGATCCACTGAACAAAAAAATCAGCGGGGGACAGAGAAAGAGATTGAATATCAGCCTCGAACTGATAAGGGAACCGGCTATTCTTTTTGTTGATGAACCTACGTCAGGTCTTTCTTCGTTCGATTCACACAAAGTGATGGAACTCCTGAAGCAACAGGCCAGCAAGGGTAAGCTTATAGTATCAATAATACACCAGCCTTCGTCCGATATATTAAAACTCTTTGACAGATTGTGGATACTCGATAAGGGTGGTTATATGGTATATGACGGTGATCCCGTGGACTCACTCGTATATTTTAAGACCGAAACATCACAGGCCAATGCTGCTGAGTCGGAATGTCCTAACTGTGGGAATGTCGACACCGACGATATACTTGAACTTATTGAATCCAAGCAGGTCACGGAAGAAGGTTTCAAAAGTGATGAAAGGCAGGTTCAGCCTCAGGACTGGTACGAAAGGTACAGGCGGTCAATGATGCCCAATTTCAAGTCACGGCCACATAAATTCAAACTTCCGCAGACAAACTTTTCAGTTCCATCAAAACTGTCGCAGCTGGAAACTTTCTTCAAGAGGAACATACTGAGGAAACTGTCAGACAGGCAGTATCTTACAATAAACCTGCTGGAGGCCCCTCTGCTGGCTGTAATACTTGCTTTCCTGTCTAAATATATGTTAGATGGTGTTTACCTTATGGCGGAAAATAAAAACCTGCCGGTATTCATGTTTATGGCAGTGGTTGTGGCCCTTTTCCTGGGACTGACAGTCAGCGCTGAAGAAATTTTCAAGGACAGGAGGATACTGGAGCGGCAGAAATTCCTTGATATCAGCCGCTCAAGTTACCTGATATCCAAAATCAGCTTTCTTTTCATGCTTTCAGCACTGCAATCATTCCTCTTTATTTTTATTTCAAACCAGATACTCGAGATCCACGGGCTGCTGTTCAGGCAATGGATAGTACTATTTTCCATCTCCTGCTTTGGGAATATAGTTGGGCTTAATATATCGGCCGGCATGAGATCGGTTGTAAGCATATATATACTCATACCCCTTATCCTTGTTCCGCAGCTCCTGCTCGGGGGCGCTATGATAAAGTTTGATGACCTGCACAAGAGTTTTACCAATAAAGTGTATGTTCCTGTCATCGGTGATGTAATGGCAACCAGGTGGGCTTATGAAGCAATAACTGTTGACCAGTTTAAAAATAATAAGTATGAGAAACTGATCTTCGACAGTGAGATGACCATAAGCCAGAACGACTGGTACGGCTCCTTCCTTATTCCCGAATTGAAAAAGAAAGTCAAGGAATGTGAATATGCCATCGGAAAGGATGAGAATGCTGATCATTTTAATAATAACCTGGCAAAGCTCCACAGGTATATCGGCCTGCTATCTTCA
>JAZBOI010000037.1:0-2033 GCA_036351095.1 Bacteroidales bacterium
ATACAGGTCTTCAACAATGCTGGCCAGGGACAGGGGTGCTTTTGAAATATATGATTCAGAAAGGGAGAAGAACAATCCTTTTATCGGCAGGATCAGGGAAGCAGATAAAAACCTCTATTACCATATGTCCGAATACGGGCGCAGGAATATTGCGCTTCTGACCATAGCCCCTACAGGGACAACCAGCCTGATGACGCAGACTACCTCGGGTATAGAACCGGTCTTCATGCCTGTATACAAGAGGAGAAGGAAGGTTAATCCCAACGACAAGGACGTGACGGTTACATTCAAGGATGAAGTGGGCGATTCATGGGAAGAATATAATGTCTTTCATCATAAGTTCGTTGAATGGCTGAAGATAAACGGCTATGATCCCGCAGAGGTTAAAAATATGGATGATGATGAGGTTGATGAGATAGTCAGTAAGTCACCTTACTACAAGGCTACGGCAAATGATGTTGACTGGCTGGCGAAGGTAAGGATGCAGGGACAGATACAGAAATGGGTTGATCATTCAATAAGTGTTACGATAAATATACCCGGCGATGTTAAACAGGACCTGGTGAGTGATCTTTATATGACCGCGTGGGAATCGGGCTGCAAGGGTGCAACGGTTTACCGCGACGGATCACGTAACGGGGTTCTTATCTCGGGAAGGAAGGACAAGGTTGAAGTGATCAAGAAAAGGCCCAGGGTGCTGGATGCCGATATTATACGTTTTAACAATAATGACGAGAAGTGGATTGCCTTCGTTGGTCTTAAGGACGGTGTTCCCTATGAAATATTCACCGGACTGGCCGATAATGAAATATTCCCCATACCCGATTCCATAGTGAAGGGTAAGATAGTGAAAACAAAGGATGAGGACGGGAAAAACCGTTACGATTTCCAGTATACTGATAAGTATGGATATAAGAATATCCTGGGTGGCCTGTCGCATATGTTCAAACCGGAATTCTGGAATTATGCCAAACTGATATCCGGCGTACTGCGTCACGGCATGCCCATACCTTATGTGGTTAACCTTGTCAAATCGCTGAGGCTCGACAGCCCGTCAATAAACAGCTGGAAGAATGGTGTTGAGCGGGCTCTGAAAAGATATATACCTGACGGTACAAAAGCAAAAGGCAAATGCGAAGAATGCGGTTCATCCAACCTTGTTTACCAGGAAGGATGCCTTCTTTGCCAGGATTGTGGCTCTTCTAAATGTGGTTAATATATTTTGTATGGAAAAGCAACAACCCCGGGGTCCTAGCCGGGGTTGTTTTTTTTGGTGCCTGCAGCTTCCTTCTATCACCCTGATCCCTTCTATCACCCTGATCCTTTCTATCACACTGATACCTTAAATCACCCTGAGCTGCCTGCCGATTTTCTCAAATGCTTTTATTGCTTTATCCAGGTGATCCTGTTCATGGGCAGCGGAAAGCTGAACCCTTATACGTGCTTCACCGTTGGGGACAACAGGGTAGTAAAAGCCAATTACATAGATGCCTTCATCAAGCAGCCTTGAGGCAAATTCCTGGGACAGTTTGGCATCATAGAGCATCACGGCACATATGGCCGACTGTGTGGGTTTGATATCAAAGCCAAGCTCTGACATCCTGTCAACAAAGTACGAGGTATTATAATGAAGCTTATCCTGGAGCTCATTTGTTTCGGTCATCATATCTATCATCCTGCTGCCTGCGGCTGCCACAAGGGGAGGAATGGCATTTGAAAAGAGGTAGGGTCTTGATCTCTGGCGCAGCATCTCTATTATCTCTTTCTTACCGGTTGTGAAGCCACCGATTGCGCCACCGAAAGCTTTACCCAGGGTGCCGGTTATTATTTCAATCTTTCCCCTGAGATTGAAAAGCTCGGTAACGCCTCTTCCCGTTTTTCCCACTACGCCGGCGGAATGACATTCATCAACCATCACAAAGGCATTGTATTTCTCTGCCAGCTTATATATTTTATCCATTGGGGCCACATTACCGTCCATTGAGAAAACACCATCGGTAACAATTATCCTGAACCTTTGCTCCTGTGCTACG
>JAZBOI010000038.1:0-2672 GCA_036351095.1 Bacteroidales bacterium
AATAGCCTTTTCTTCTTCGTTCATACCTATCCCCGTATCGCTTACAGTGATGATGGTTCTTGCATGCTTCTCCCCCAGGGAGAAGTCTACCCGGCCGTTCTCCCTGTTATATTTCACCGCATTTGACAGCAGGTTATTAAAGATTATTTCAATCTCCCCGGGATCAACTTCCCTATTCAGGTGACCGGGAAAATCAGTATTGATGGAAACATTCCTCTGGATGGCCACAGGATAAATTGAATCGACTGCCAGCTGTGCAATTTCAACGATATTTACTTTTGAGATATTTCTCTTCTTCGATCCTGATTCTATCCTTGTAAAATCAAGCATATCCATTATCAGGGCCCGCATGGCATCAAGCCTAGTAAGTGACCTGTCTATCATCTGTTCATATGAAGAAATATCCTCACCGGCCTGCCTGTCCTTCATAATCCTCAGGTAACCTTCAATTGCATTTATTGGTGATTTCAGTTCGTGCGAGAGAACGGAAAGAAATTTGAACCTTGCCTGTCTTGCCTCGTCTTTCATTTTCCGGGTCATCCTCTTCAGGAAGAGATGCTTGGTTATGCTCTCCATGGCTGACTTGAGATCCTGAACAGAAAAGGGTTTGGGAATAAAGTTGAATGCGCCATTGCTGGTAGCCCTGACAGCCAGGTCAATGGATGCATAGGACGTTATCATCATTACAGCTGTGTCGATCGATTTCTTGTTTATATATTCCAGTACTTCAACACCTTCGATACCGGGCAGCTTATTATCCAGAAGAACAATATCAACTTTTTCAGAATCAAGTGTTTCAATAGCTTCTTCACCTGTTTCAGCATCTTTAATATCAAAATCAAAATCGTCTTCAGAGAAAGGAAAGCTTACCCTGAAATTTTCCAGGGCCCTCCGGATACCGGTCCTTATACCAGGTTCATCATCAACAACAAGCAACTTAAGTGTTTCCATTTTTCAATGCTTTTTTAGTATCCCGGTTTATTTTCTCCCGGGCAGGCTCTTTATATTTTCAGTAACTTATTAATTTCGCGGTGCAGCTGGTCAGGTCTTATTCCCTTGGCAATAAACCTGTCAGCCTTTATCCAGCCCCTTTCCGAATCACTTTCCGATTCAAAGCTTATACCCGTTTCGGATGTTGCTGATGTGACTATCATGACAGGTACATCCGGATATAATTTCTTCATTTTATATGACAGTATAAAGCCACTGTCATCATTATTCATCATCAGGTCAAAAATGGCCAGGTCGGGTTTGCGCGTATTCATTGCCTCGGTACACTCACTCTCATTAGTCGCGGTAAGAGTATCGAAGCCGAAATTTTCAACATGGAATTTCAACTGCTCCAGGTAATCTACATCATCATCTGCTATCAACACTAATTTCCTATCCTTTTTCATCTGTTTAAAATTTTTAGTTTCACAGTCCATTTGTCCTATCTGGTATTTGCCGGTATTACAATGGTGAAGACGGTACCGGTGTCACCCCTGGCCGGATCATTATTGGACACTACATTTATTTTTCCCTTATGCATTTTCACTATACCGTATGCCAGGGGCAGCCCCAGCCCTGTTCCCTTACCGGAATCTTTCGTGGTAAAAAAGGGTGTAAAGATCTTCTCCATATTCTGCTCCGATATTCCGCTTCCCGTATCTGAGATAATAAAGCTAAAGTCCTCCTTACCCTGTTTGAGCTCAACTTTCAGTACCCCTCCTCCTGGCATGGCTTCTATTGCATTCTTAAGCAGGTTTGTAAGCACCTGCATCATCTGGTCGCGGTCGATCCTGATAAGCGGATCATCCAGTTTATGCTCAAACTCGATCTTAACATCAGCAGGTACTATAAGCGATTCAAAACTTTTTTCAACGAAATCGATTACCTTACACTCTTCCAGGTTCACCTGTTTTTTTCGTGCAAAATTCAAAAGTCCGCCCACTATCTTCTGGCATCTCTGTGCCTGTTCATCAATTATTGCTATATCGCGGTAGACATTGCTTTCCTTCTCAAGCTCATCTCTCAATATACTGCTGTAGAGTGTTATTATTCCCAGCGGATTATTCAGCTCGTGGGCTATACCGGCCGATACCTGTCCCATACTCGCCAGTTTTTCAGATTGTTTCAGTGCCTGGCGCGTATCTGCAAGTTTCCTGTTCGAGGTATTCAGGTCATTAACTGATTCATGCAGTTTCTCTATGGCATATGGCAAACACATTTCCGTCTCGGCCAGTCCTTCCACAACAGCCACTGCATGTTCCCTGCACGTTTCATATCCACAGGCCCCGCAATTAAGCATATCCGAAGCTTCTTTGCGGCCCATTGACAGCAGTACTTTCTCAACATCGGAATCAAGCGGATCGCTGAGTCTCTGGTCGGAAGGTTCAAAAGAACGGGAAAGATCCAGGTCAGAATATTCATCAAGCTCCTGCTTCCACTTCCCGGCATCCAGTCCGGCCATTTTCCATTTTACATACTCGCTAATGGTTTTCCTCCGCTCATATATGCTGCTGGTCTTGGACATCCCTGGTCCCTGTATGCAGCCGTCACAGCAAAGCAATTCAAGGTGCTGCCCTTCAAGTATACCAGCTTCGAAATCCCTTATTGCCTCCATAAATTTTGGTTTCCCTTCGGCAGTAATCACTTCCCCCTTCCCGAATCCTTCAAGTTTATTAATTGTC
>JAZBOI010000039.1:0-4344 GCA_036351095.1 Bacteroidales bacterium
ATGATCAGCATCCCTTTCAAAGCTTGTGAATCCCATCTCCCTGAGGAACAAAAGGAAACGGTCAGGACTGTAATCCCTCAGCATCTCAACAGCAGGAATGTTCAGTGAACGCTGCAGGGCCTGTGCTGCCGGTACGGCCCCATTATATTCAAGGTTGAAGTTTTTTGGTGAATAACCGGAGAATTCCACCGGCACGTCCGGAACAAGCATCCCTGGCAGCAGTTCACCCGATTCAAGCATGGCCGCATAAAGAAATGGTTTTAGTATGCTGCCGGTGCTTCGCCTGGCTGTAAGCATATCCACCTTACCGCTGTGATCATCTTCATCAGTGCTTATATTACCGGCATATGCTACAATTTTCCCTGACTCCACCTCCACAACAAGGGCAGCTATATTATGTATCTCATTACGGCTGTTCACTTTCAGCTGCCTGTCTGCCATCATCATCACCTTCTCCTGGAGTTCATGGTCCAGGGTGGTTCTGTAGCGCCCTCCCTTACCGCCGGAAATATATTTTTCCGTTATGCGGGGTGCCAGCACAGGAAGCTTATATACTTTTTCCGGCAAAGGCTCTGCTAATGCAAGCTCACATGTCATGCTGTCGATCACTCCCCTTCCGGCAATCAGCCTGAGCAAACCGTCCCTTTTAACCCGAAGGCGGGGATCATTCTTACCGGGATAGATCAGTGAGGGAGCATTGGGCAATACTGCCAGCATACAGGCTTCAGCCCAGGTAAGATCAGGAGGCGGCCTGCCGAAATACCTCCACGAGGCCGATTCAATGCCCACCACGTTACCACCGAAGGGGGCGTTGGCTGCATAGAGCGACAGTATCTCATCCTTGCTGTAAAGCATCTCCATTTTAAGAGCCATCAGTATTTCAAGCATCTTGCGGGGCACCGTCCGCGGAGGATTATCTCCTGACATGCGGGCAAGCTGCATTGTGATGGTGCTGCCCCCACTCACTATCTTACGGTTTTTTATATTTAGAATGAGGCTCCTTAGCATCGACACAGGGTTAACGCCGGGATGCAAATAAAAATACCTGTCCTCGTAATTCAGAAGTGCAGCCCTGTACTTACTGTTGACAGAATCAGAATGGGGAAACCTCCACTGGCCGTCTGCAGATATATGCGCTCCCAGCAGGGTGCCGTCATCTGATTCAACAACAATGGACAAAGGCTTATTGAACCGGGGCACAGGCACCAGTATGCCGGCAAGCAGAAGACAGACCGGCACTAATATAAAAAATGCCCGTGTACGGCTTACTTTCATTCCTTCACCACCTTTACTTTCATGCCTGCTGTACGGGCAAAGAAAGAATTATCATACATGTCCTCACAGACTACTGCCGGCAATGTATATTCTCCCTCATATGCCGCAGTGAGACTTAATTCAAAGCTTTTCGACCGGTTCGGTTCAAGGCTGAAATAGGTATAGACACGGTCATCCCTTATATCACGATAATCGTAAGTGCTGTTCTCTTCTGAAGCGCCCCCCTCAAAAAGCCTTGTATTCATTATCTCCCACCCCGGTGGAAATACCTGTGAGAGAGCAATGTTTTCCGCACCGTACATAGAAGTATTCCTCACTTTGACCACTGCTTTAAAATCGCTGCCCTGTGTTACTGACCGTGGATCGATCTCCCGGCCTTCCCTGTTGAGATAGATAACTGACATGTCAAGGCCTCTTTGTTCAGATGTTGTACTGTAATCCATGGGGGTGCCCCTCCAAACGGCAGTGGCATAAATCATATTATCGCCCCTGTTCTCCACCTCCAGGTTTATCTTACCTTCATCATCATAGTCCAGCGGGTATTCATCAATTGCATTTGATGACCTGTAATTATTCCTGCTGCCATTGATAGTGAGGGAATAGTCAAGTTCATCACCTGCACCCTGTTTGCCCAGGAAATTTGTTATGGCCACCAGGCTCCACGCAGTAGTCTGCGTACTCAGCCAGCGTTCAGACAACAATACATCCGACAGTTCGCGTGCCAGCCTGAATGCCTGCTCTTTCTCATCAAGGATAGACAGAACATTCAGTATCACTGCCATATTTCTTTCCCTTGTGCCAAATGTTTGCCTGTAACTTTCTCCCGGCACCAGGTTGCGCAGGTCTATTAGCTCATAGGCTACTTCGGTCCGGCCGGCCAGGGCATATGATCCGGCCAGGAACCAGAGTGCTGTCATATCAAGGTCAGAGCCTCTTTCCCTCAGCCTGTTCATAGCACCCGCCAGGGGATCACCGGCTTCTGCAAGCACGTATAGGCGATAGGCCTGTGTCACCTGCATATATTTCTTTGTGGCATCCCAGGAATAAGCACCTGCCTCCGTCCTGATATACTGCATCAGGCGATTCTTTACTGTCGGGGAAACCGTATATCCTGCCCTTTCTGCCTCCAGGATGAAATGGGCAGCATAAACAGATCCCCAGTCACTGGCATAAGCTGACCCGGGCCAGAAAGACATGGCTCCTGATGTGAGCTGGTAGCGCTTCAGCTGCTGTATACCATCTTTTATATTCATCTCCGTCTCCTCCTGCCTGGCAGGTTCAGGCTCAAGTATACTGCCGATAAATAGCTGGGGGAAGACCGCCGAGGTAAGCTGCTCTATGCAGCCGTGAGGATACCTGATAAGGTAATCCAGTCTTTTACCGAGGTTAAGAGGTAAAATACCCGACACCTCCAGCCTGGCAGAGTTTGTTCCCTCAACCCCGGTCTTTTCAATTTCAATATTCCATTTCTCTCCTGCCTCCAGCTCTTTGAAAAGGAACCCTGTCTCGGGCGGATTGGGATTCCTGACATCAATGAATATATCATGCCGGGCCTCTTCACTGCCTGACCGGGCTATGATATTCACAACAGCCTGACCGGTACGCCCGGCCACGCTATAATCAAACTCAATATCAAATTCACCCTGCTTATCTGTTTCCACCACCTTGCTTGAAGGGCCTTCGGCCACCAGCAGCTCATTGGTTTCAAGCTCAACTCTTATCCTGTCTATTCCTTCCTCCATGGCAAACACTGACACGGGTATCTTTATCTTCTCACCCGGTCCCAGTACCCTCGGCATTGTGCCCAGCACCATTACAGGGTTCGAGACGGGCACTGTCTTTTCTGCACTGCCGTATGCATGCCCGTCGGCTGCCACGAGCATAGCCCGCACTGATCCAACATACCTGGGCATCATCACACTATGCCTGGCCACCTTACCCTCCTGCAGCCTGAAAGGACCGATGACCTTAACCACCGGTTCGAACCTGCGTCCCTGGTTCTTAGAGGGATCTATTGCTTCCTCATCACCACCGATAGCGAACATACGTTCCAGCTCACCTCCATAGGCCCCGAGGACAAACCTGTACATATCCCATGTTTTAACACCCAGTGCTTCCTTGCTGTAAAAAGCAGGCCAGGGATCGGGTGTTTTAAAGCCAGTAAGATCGAGCAGGCCTTCATCCACTATAGCCAGGTAATAATCCATTGCCCTCCCGCTTTTCTCGCTGACCTTTATCTCATACTCCTTCTCAGGCCTGAGCTTATCAGGCATATCAATCACGGGATCAAGGTGGGAACCGGGGTCCTCCACCAGCACGGGAGCAATTCCATACATCCGCACCGGCAGGTCATTGGCCGTTTCAGAATGTGGATTAATAAGGCTAACATGTACATATACATTGGGTGCCATATCCCTTTCCGCAACAAAACTGTAAACGCTGTTCTCCCCGATATTGTCTATCCATTCCTGGCTGAGCACTTTGGACCCGTTTTCAATGCTTATAAGCGCCCTTGATGATTTTCCTGCCGGGAAGCTCACGTTTACCTTATCACCAACATTATATTTCTCCCTGTCAGTACTGACCATGAGCATTTCTGCTCCCCCGGCGCTTTCGGTCCGCCCGTAAGGCCAGTCGAAGTAAACTACCCTGCCTGCTGTATTGCCCCCGGGAAGGTCGGCCAGCACAAGGTACCTGCCCCAGCGGCTTTTTGGTATATTGACACGGAAGGAACCGGTTCCGTCACTGCCGGTCCGCACCCTGGTGGTATATACAGGTTCATGGTATGTACGTCCCGCGTAGGATGCAAGGTTCTCATATGAACTGCTCCACCAGTAGCGCCACTCCAGTTTATAGATTTTCACGGTAAGCTCTTTTGAAGACAAGGGCGTACCCTTTTCATCAAGGGTGATCACATCAAAGCTATGATCTTCACCTGTATTCATCTTCTGCCACCTGTGATCAGACCAGGGGACTTTAAACCCCACATAGGAATCAAAAGGCGAGATTTGCTTTGTGAACCTGTTTATGCTGAAATCGCCTCCCGGCTCAAAAACCCTTGTAATGAAA
>JAZBOI010000040.1:0-8382 GCA_036351095.1 Bacteroidales bacterium
AGCTGAATTTGATAATTACCGTAAAAGAACACTGAAAGAACGTATTGAGCTTACCAGGTCAGCCGGGGAAAGCCTACTGCTTAGCCTCCTGCCTGTGATGGATGATTTTGAAAGGGCCATGACCCTTATGGAAACCACAGCTGACTGCGAATCGATTAAGGAAGGTGTTGGACTTATCTACAATAAGATGCAGGGTTTCCTGAGGCAGAATGGCGTAAAGGAGATGGAGAGCCTTGGTAAGGATTTCGATAGCGATTTACACGAAGCTGTTACCAAGATTCCGGCAACGGATAAAAAGCAAAAAGGGAAAGTTGTGGATGTGATTCAGAAAGGTTACTATCTGAATGATAAGATACTGCGCTACGCCAAAGTAGTGGTTGGAGAATAATAACAGAGAGGATGAGTAAAAGAGATTATTACGAAGTACTTGGTGTATCAAAGGATGCAACGAAGGACGAGATAAAGAAAGCTTACCGCCAGAAAGCTCTTAAATATCACCCCGACAAAAATCCGGGTGATGCGGAAGCTGAAAATAAGTTCAAGGAAGCGGCCGAGGCTTACGAAGTTCTGCGTGACGATGATAAGAAAGCACGCTATGACCGCTATGGGCATGCCGGTCTGGGCGGACAGAACGGTTTCGGTGGAGCAGGTATGACCATGGAGGATATATTTTCTTCCTTTGGCGATATTTTCGGTGATGCCTTTGGTGGCTTTGGTGGTTTCGGGGGCTTCGGGGGTGGAGGAAGAACCCGGCAGCGTGTAAACAAAGGTTCGAACCTGAGGGTCAAGGTTAAACTGAGCCTTAAGGAAATAGCAAAAGGGGTCGAGAAAAAGATTAAGGTCAATAAATATGTCAGCTGTTCCACCTGCGGTGGTTCAGGGGCAGCCGACAGCAACAGCTATACTACCTGCAGCACATGCAGGGGATCGGGACAGGTAACAAGGGTAACCAATACCCTCCTTGGACAGATGCAGAGCACCTCAAGCTGCCCGTCATGCGGTGGGGAAGGAAAAATTATTACCAGGAAGTGTAATACATGTTTTGGCGAAGGCATAGTTAAAGAACAGGAAATAATCAAAATCAATATACCTGCCGGTGTGGGTAAAGGAATGCAGATGACCGTCAGTGGCAAGGGTAATGCTGCCAGACGCGGAGGTATTCCGGGCGATCTGATTGTTATGATAGAAGAGGAAGAACACCCTGAGCTGTACCGCGAAGGCAAAGACCTGATCTATAATCTCTATGTTAGTATACCGGAGGCAATTCTGGGCACCAATGTTGAAATACCGACTGTGGAAAGCAAGGTTAAGATAAAGATTGAACAGGGTACACAACCGGGTAAGATATTGAGACTGAGAGGAAAAGGATTACCTGAAGTCAATGGCTATGGCAAGGGAGACCTGCTGGTTAATGTAAATGTCTGGATACCCAAGAAAATAAGCCCGGAGGAACAGAGGATAATAGAAAAGATGATGAACTCGGAATCATTTACACCGCAACCGGGCAAAGATGACAAGGGTTTCTTTGAAAGAATGAAATCTTACTTTGAATAAAATTAAGCCTTCGGGGGCGAAATACAAAGGCAGACCGGGGCGAAATACTCGGGCAGAACGGGGTGCAAAGCACAGGGCAGACCGGGAGCCTGGCCAGGAGTCAAACAGGGGGCCTGGTCAGGAGTCAAACAGGGAGCCTGGTCAGGAGTCAAACAGGGAGTCAGCGCAGGACAAAAAGGCACAATTTCAAAATGCCCTGATAATATTACTAGAAAAAAATATGTTTTTATATATTTACAGGCTTGTAGTCTAATCCTCTAATACCTTATTCATGTCATTTCTGAAGGCTGAAAACGTAGTTAAACAGTACAGGAACCACCTGGCACTTGACAGGCTGAGCATGTTTGTGCCACAACAGTCCATTTACGGACTCCTGGGACCTAACGGGGCAGGTAAAACAACACTGCTCAGGATAATAAACCAGATTACTGCTCCAGATAGTGGTTCAGTAATGATCGACGGTCATAAAATTACAAGGGATGACCTTGCCCATATTGGGTATCTCCCTGAAGAAAGGGGGCTCTATAAAAAGATGAAAGTCGGGGAACAGGCCCTTTACCTTGCCAGGCTGAAAGGTCTGAGCAAGAATGACGCACTTGTGAAACTAAAAGACTGGTTCACAAGGCTGGACATAATAGACTGGTGGGATAAGAAAGTGGAGGAACTATCAAAAGGGATGCAACAGAAAATCCAGTTTGTTACCACTGTACTGCATGAACCCAGGCTGCTGATTTTTGATGAGCCATTCAGCGGTTTTGACCCGATAAATGCCAGTCTTCTGAAGGACGAGATACTTAATCTCCGGGATAAAGGAGCCACCGTTATCTTCTCTACCCATAATATGGGCTCGGTTGAAGAAATGTGTGACCACATCACCCTGATCGACAGGTCCAGGTCAATACTGGAAGGCAGTGTTTCGAAAATACGTGAAGAATGGGCTGCCAATGAATATGACGTCGTATTCAGGGGAGAAGCCAATATACTGGGAAACAGCCATTACGAAGTTCTTAAAAGTACGGGTGATAATGGCAGAACCACTGTAAGGCTCAAAACATCAGGTGATATTGATATTAACAATATCATCAGGGACATGACCGATAAGGGAAAGGTGCTTTCTTTTAATCCTGCCCTGCCCTCGATGAACGAAATATTCATTCGTGTAGTTGAAGCTAACAAAAACAACTGACCCTAACACAAATAATCATGGGAAACATATCAACCATAATAAAAAGAGAATATACCTCGAGGGTTAAGAAGAAATCATTCATAATAATGACTGTCCTAACCCCCCTGATTTTTGTTGCTCTTTTCCTGGTACCTGTATTGATAATGGGTAACCAGGATAAAGAATTCAAGAAAATAGCAGTTATAGAAGACGGGAGTGACCTTTTCAAAGGAGTATTAAAGGACAGGGATGATGTTGATTTTGAATACCTCCTGGATGCAGATGTTAATCAGCTGAAAGGAACATTCGAAGAAGCCGGTTACTACGGCATATTATATATTTCACCATTGGTCACCAATGTACCCCAGGCCATACAGCTGATATCAAAGAAACAACCACCCATGGACCTGCTGCAGTATATCGAAAGAACACTGGAACAGGATATCGAAAATAAGAAACTGCTTGCCTACAATATAGAGAACCTGGATGAAATCCTGAAAAGTGTCCAGACCGACGTTTCTGTTCAGACAATAAGGATTGATGATGCCGGGGAGACTAAAGAGACAAGCACGGGCATATCCATGGCGCTGGCCTATATAGGAGCGTTCTTAATGTATATGGTGGTCATCATGTTCGGAGTACAGGTCATGAGAGGTGTCTTCGAAGAGAAGAATAACCGTATAGTTGAAGTAATAATATCTTCAGTTAAGCCTGTAGAGCTTATGATGGGAAAAATCTTAGGCATAGCACTGGTAGGACTTACCCAGTTCTCGGTATGGATCATACTGTCATTTGCTATTCTTACAGTTGTTCAGTCACAGGTGCTTCCGGATGATCCGAAGGTAATGAGGGAACAGATTTCTCAGAGTGTAATGAACCAGGCACAGGCAGCCATGGACAATGAGGATCTTATGCAGTCAGCTGACTTTTCAGCACAGGAACAGGAATTTGCAAAGATCTTCAATAACCTGATGAATGTAAACTGGCCCTTTATCCTCACCTCCTTTTTCTTCTATTTCATTTTCGGCTACCTTCTTTATGCTTCTGTTTTTGCAGCCATAGGCTCAGCCGTGGATACGGATACCGATACACAGCAATTCATGTTCCCAATAATGCTCCCCATAATTCTTGCTCTCTTTGTTGCTATCGGGACAATGGAAAATCCGGAAAGCTCACTCTCTTTCTGGTTTTCAATGATACCTTTTACATCCCCCATTGTGATGATGGCACGCCTGCCCTTTGAAGTGCCTCTATGGGAAGTGGTGGTCTCAATAGCATTGCTTGTTGCTACATTTGTAGCTTTTGTATACCTGGCTGCAAGAATTTACAGGGTCGGAATACTGATGTATGGCAAGAAAGTTACTTATAAGGAAATGTGGAAATGGATAAGATATAAGGGCTGAGCTATCGAAAGGCTAAACAAGTGAAAACCTTAATCCCAAATGGCAAAAGTACTGGTAATAGACGATGAGAAAGCAATAAGGAACACTCTCAAAGAAGTGCTTGAGTACGAGAAGCATGAGGTCGACCTTGCAGAAGACGGCCCGGGCGGGCTGGAACTGTTCGGAGAAAATGACTACGATGTTATCCTCTGCGATATAAAGATGGATAAGATGGATGGCATTGAAGTACTTGAGAAAATCCAGGGGATGGCTGACGATATACCTGTAATTATGATATCAGGCCATGGGAATATCGATACCGCTGTTGAAGCAATAAAAAAGGGAGCCTTTGATTTCCTGGAGAAACCTCTCGATCTTAACAGGCTATTGATTACCATGAGAAATGCCATGGATAAGTCAACGCTGATAACACAGACCAAGACCCTCAAGAAGCAGGTAAGCAAAAAGTTTGAGATAGTGGGTGAGTCAGAAGCAATAGTAAGGGTGAAGGAAATGATTGACAGAATAGCTCATACCGAAGCACGGGTATTGATAACGGGCGCCAGCGGAACAGGTAAAGAACTTGTAGCCCACCAGATACATGAGAAAAGTATGCGGTCAAAGGGGCCTTTCGTGGAAGTGAACTGCGCGGCCATCCCTTCAGAACTCATTGAGAGTGAGCTCTTCGGGCATGAAAAAGGCTCTTTCACTTCTGCTCATAAACAGAGGATAGGTAAATTCGAGCAGGCAAACGGCGGAACCATATTTCTGGATGAAATAGGGGATATGAGCCTCCCGGCACAGGCTAAAGTACTGAGGGCCCTGCAGGAAAATAAGATATCACGCGTGGGCTCAGATAAGGATATAAGGGTAGATGTCAGGGTTATCGCAGCAACAAACAAAAATATAAGCGAAGAAATTGAAAAAAACATGTTCAGGGAAGACCTGTATCACCGCCTTAGCGTTATACTTATTGATGTACCGCGACTGAATGACAGGATCGATGACGTACCATTGCTTGCCGAACACTTTAACAACCTTATTTGCCATGAATACGGGGTCAGCCTCAGAACAATAGAAGAAAGTGCCATTAAAGAACTGAAAAAAATAGAGTGGACGGGTAATATCAGGGAATTCAGGAACGTGCTTGAACGACTGATAATACTGTGTCCCGAAAAAATTACCGGCAAGGATGTAATTGCCTATGCACATCCCATTTCAGCCAATAATTAACTCCCCTTATCAGCTTAACTTTTTTTAACAGCGCCACAGGCAGGACAAAGCAGGATTTTAGGTAGATTTGCTGCTTACCTGAACAGAGTTTGACTGACATGCTTAGATATTTTAACCTGATACTGTTTTGTGCTATAAGCCTTGTCACCCCTGCCCAGGATAAAGCCCTGGATAAAACAAATGAGAGTGAAAACAATAGCACAAGCCTGCGCCAGCAGGCACTGAACGTATTCCTGGATTGCAGATGGTGCGACAGGAATTATATCAAGCAAACAATACCCTTTGTCAATTATGTCAATAATAAGGATGAAGCTGATGTTCACATCCTTGTTCGCAGGAGAGTGACAGGAGGAGGTGGAGGCGAATACATATTCAACTTTATAGGCCAGGGTGAATTTGCAGATATACAGGAAGAGATGATATTTTTCTCTCCCGTTGATGAAACGGCCGATGAGACCAGGAGAGGAAGGGGGAATATAATAGCAATGGGATTGATGAAATTTATTGCCCGCACTCCCATGAGTAAAAATATAAGGATCACCTATGAAGATGACGCTGTAAAAAATGGTGGCAACAATATGCTGCAGGGCAGCGTGGAGGGTGATCCATGGAATAGCTGGATATTCAGGCTAAATGGTTCAGGTGAATTCAATAAAGATGAAAACTACGAAACATCAAATATAAGGACATCATTGTCTGCCGACAGGGTAACAGAAGAAATAAAAATGGAATTTGACATCAGATATACCAACAGGCAGACTTACTATACAAGCACCAACAGTAAATCCTACAGGGAGAACTGGAGCATGAGCACCCTCCTGGTAAAAAGCCTGGGTCATCAGTGGTCTGCAGGAGGGCGGGCATCAATTGAAAGTGATACATATAATAATTATCAGCTGTCAACAGGTGTGGGACCTGCAATTGAATATAACCTCTTTCCATATGAAGAGTCCTTTAAAAGACAGTTCAGGATACAATACGGTATTATTGCCAGGTATAATAATTACAACGATACAACGACTTTCTTTGTCACCAGCGAGTTCCTTTTCAGCCATTATCTCAGTACATCACTGGGTTTTAACCAGCCCTGGGGATCAGGATACCTGTCAATGACCTGGTCTAACTACCTCCACGATTTTTCGGAAAATAACCTCGGACTGTGGTCCAGGATCAATTACAGGATTTATAAAGGCCTGTCGGTAAACGTCCAGGCAAGGGCTAACCTAATACATGATCAGCGTAACCTGCCAAAGGGTGATGCAACGGAACAGGAAGTGCTTACGCGTCAGAGAGCATTGAAAACAACTTACTCATATTCATTTGAGCTGGGCCTCACCTATTCATTCGGTTCAATATACAATAATGTTGTGAACCCACGCTTCGGAAACTGATAACCCGGGCTTTGAAACTTACTGCATTTTTTTGACTAAATTTGTGAACGTGCACTAATTTGAAGACAATGGATCGCATTGAAACAGATAAGCTTGGTGAAGTAAAAATACCGGAAGAAGCTTTGTATGGCATCAACTCGGTCAGGGCAAAGGAAAACTTCCCTGGAGATATTCCTTTTCATAAAGAATGGTACAGGGCAACAGGCCTCGTTAAACAGGCCTGCTACCGCGTATACAGGCGCTTCTGTGCAGCCATACTAAAAAAATATCCCAATGGGAGTCCCCTTAATATTATCCCGGCCGCAAAAATAGACGCACTCGAAAATGCTGCAATAGAGGTGGCGGAAGGCCTGTATTTCAGCCATTTTATCATCCCGGCGATACAGGGAGGGGCCGGAACCAGCATAAACATGAATATCAATGAGATAATCACCAATGCCGCTCTTATAAACAGCGGCAATAGTGCAGGCACATACAGCATCATCCATCCCATTGAGCATGCAAATATTTACCAGTCAACAAATGACGTCATACCCACTGCCCTCACGGTGGCTGCCATGAAACTTCTCGATGAACTGGAGGAATCCATAAATACCCTCAGGAAAAATATTGAAGGACTTGAAACAAAATACCGTGAATACCTCCGACCGGGTTACACCCAGATGCAGGAAGCAGTGCCCTCATCTTTCGGTAAAATGTTCAGCACATATAACGATGCCCTGTCACGTGACTGGTGGAGGGTTTCAAAATGCAAAGAGAGAATCAAGGTTGTCAATCTCGGGGGCGGGGCAACTGGAAGCGGTCTCGCAATACCTCGCTTCTTCATTATTGAAGCCGTACCCGAACTGCGACAGCTTACTTCACTTCCTCTCAGCAGGAGCGAAAATCTCCATGATGCTACCTCCAATACTGATAAATGGGTTGAAGTACATGCCACTCTGAAAGCACATGCCGTTAACCTGGAAAAGATAGCTTCGGATATACGGCTTATGTCTTCTGACATAAGCGCTTCAGGACTGGTAAGTATACCATGGCGGCAGACCGGCAGTTCCCTGATGCCTGCAAAGGTTAATCCCGTTATACCTGAATTCGTAATAAGCACATCGCACAGGGTATATTCAAATGATATGCTTATAAGTAACCTGTGCGGACAGGGCTGCCTCGATCTTAACGCTTATTTGCCGCTTATTGGTCACAGTATACTCGAAAGCCTCAAGTTGCTCATAAATGCAAATTACAGCCTGTCTGCAAACCTTATACAGGACCTGAAGATAAACCCGAAGGCATCTTATGAAACTTTGATTAAGAGCCCGGTTATAAGCACAGCACTGATACCTTATATAGGTTATGACAAAGCAGGGGAGATTGCAGAATATATGAAGAAAGAAAATAAGGATATTTTTGAAGCCTGCGAGCATAAGGGATATGTTGAAAAGAGTAAACTGGAAAATATACTGAAAGCTGGTAACCTGCTTAAAATGGGATTTTCACTTGAGGATATCAGTTCTGTTGATCATTAATTAAATGCAGGTGCCATGAAGAAAGGCCGGGAAAGTACACCACATATAGGTATATTCGGGAGAAGGAATAACGGGAAGAGCAGCCTCATCAATGCCCTGGCCGGGCAGGATATAGCCATCGTCTCCGAACAGGCCGG
>JAZBOI010000041.1:0-4170 GCA_036351095.1 Bacteroidales bacterium
GGGTATTTGGTAAGGTTATCCTGGTTGTCAACTCCCAGCAGGTTAAAACCCGGATGAAATCCTTTTTCAATATTTTCTATATTCTTCCTGTTCTGTATTGCCTCAACATATGATTCATCAATAACTTTTTTTATAGCTACTTTCTCGTCTTCTCCCTGGGAAAAGACACTCGTTGCAATAAATGTCATTACAATAATGGCAGCAAATGTTTTCATGGTAATTAATTTAAGTTTGTCATAAAGACGCAATATATGAAAAATATCATATTGAATGACGACATCAGGCACCGGGTGTCGGCCTGTAAATATTTACTGTACAGTAGTCATTATAAAGGGCACCAACGCTCTACCCCGGTGCTGCTCCTTACAATGAGCACATTACAGGACCCCCTTGAAGTCGGATTTCAGTTTGATGTTCAGTTCATTTATTAAGGAAAGTACTTTTTTCAGTGTTGATTTCTCGATATCTGTCAATTGATTCACATCTATGGTATTAAGCGGGTCTTCACCCTCCATCAGCTGTCGTGCCTGCTGGGACAGTCGCGATGTCATAAGCATATTATAAGCCTGCACGGTTTCGTCAAGGAAAGAATCGGGCAAACCTTCTGTCCCTCTCAGGCTCTCAAGCCTTTCAAGTGTATTGGTCTCGGCTACCTTCATTTTAATCGCATATATCCTTGCAAAACCGGTAACCGGCATAAGTATCTTTTTTATATCAACAAGCTTACTGTCGGGTGAGTCATGTTCACCCACTATTTGTCCGAAAACACCCACAGGTGGTTTAAACCTGGTTACGGTTTGTGACAGGTGATAGTAGAAAGTTGCCTTATCCCTGGTGATTTTATTTATATGTTCTCTCAGCTCTTTTGCAAGGCCTGTTTCGCCGTACACCTGCTTGAAATCAAAGAATATACTTACATCAAGAAGGCTTTGAGGATCACTGTTGTTCACCCAGTTGCTGTATAATTCCTTCCATGCGCCCAGCGGCAGGCACCATTCAGGATTTCCGGCCATGAAATTTCCATGACAATAGTTATATCCCACCTTATCCAGATCATCATTTATTTTCTTCCCGAGCTTTGTAAAATATTCCATTGCTCCTTCGATGTCTCCGCAGCTGTCATCAATGATTATCCCGTTATCCTGGTCGGTGACAAGGGTTTGTTCACCCCTGCCCTGGCTTCCCATTGCTATAAAACAAAAACTGCAGGGAGGATGTCCCTCCTTCTCAATCAGCAACTCAATTATTCTCCTGTTGATAGCATCTGCTATATTTGATATAACCCTGGTTATGCTTTCTGTTTTCACGCCGCTTTCAATAAAGGCATCAACCAGGACATTCATCTTCCTGTATACCGTGGCCAGATCACCTGTACTCTCAGATTTCTTTATCTCCCCGGTGAGCATCCCTGTATAGTTCATCTGGGTTTCGAGCAATCGCTTATAGGATATATGACCTGTATATTCACCTGATTTATTCCTGAGCAGCAGATGAGTAGCCTTAGCGGTCTGGCACCTGATAATAGCTTCATGAATAAGCTCATGTTCGGCAACTGAAATCACGGGAGCTGACATAATCGAAGTTACAGGCTTTTCCGGATCGAGTCCTTCAGCCAGCTGCCGGGCCAGGAAATCTGACAATCCGGCCACACCTATAATCTGCCCGTCCTGTTTAACATAAATTACTTCTTCTTTCTTACGTACCATCAGTCGTGCCGCATCAGCTATACTTGTTGATGTGCCACAGCTTATGAAGTCACTTTTCAGATTACCTGCCTGCTGGTTCATCAGGAGCAGTGTAGTGCGGATATCATGATCCAGTTTATCCCTTCCTTTTTGCATGCTGTCAGCCCTGCCCGGTTCCTTTACTATCAGTATATACCCGTAGTTATTATTATGAGTCACCCTCGAAGCAGAAACAACAATTTGCAGCTCTGAACTGTCCCTGCACCTGATCGATGTTTCAAAGCTTACCGACCTTCCCGGGTCACCGAATGAATCAATGATCTGCGACCATTGCATTTCAAATAAAGTGCTTACATCCTTACCCATTATCTCCTGGCGGTCAAAACCGCTGAGGTCAAGAAATTTCTGGTTGACATAAATAACGCTTCCCTCACTTACCATCAATGTTCCTTCGGAAGATGCCTCAACAAGTGACTTATACTTCTGTCTTGACAGTAAAAGCTTCTGTTCAGCATCTCTCCTCTTTCTTTCAATCATCATGCTCTGCCTGTTGATATAAGCGAGAGCCAGTGCAATAACCAGTATAATAATGAAGCTAATCCAGAGAAGGTTCCTCTGGATCATTTTAATTTCCTGTTTTACATCCTCGAGGTATATCCCTGTTCCTATTACCCACTGCCACTCTTCAAATCCTTTGACATACGAGAGTTTTGGCACTATCATGGTGGTATCATCCTTCCACTGCCACATATAGTCTACAAAGCCTTCACCTTCCTTTTCAACCAGTTTAACGGCTTCCACGAATAACTTCTTCCCCTCTGTATCGGTGTAATCTGAAAGATCAGTCCCGTTGAGCTCTTTCCTGTATGGGTGCATCACCATATAGGGCCTCATATCTGTAATCCAGAAATAGTCTTTCCTGTCTTCACCGTACCTCATCTGGCCCACCCTTTCAGCCGCCAGTGACTTTGCCTCATCCTCCGGCAGCATACCTGAGCTGTAATCGTCATAGTACTCCCGGGCAAGGCTGATGGCGGTATTTGTCAGTTCACTTATCATCTCTTTCTTCCTGTCCATCATATTATTTTTAAAAAGAGGGATAAGGACCAGGTAGAAAGAAAGAACAAACAATACTATTGCAAGTACCGAGGGAAGTACAATACTGACCATGAATTTATTTATACCACCGCTTGCCATTTTGCAGCTACGGGTTTCCCCGCCTCATCTGTCAAATAATAGTAAAAATTAAGTTCGTTTTCTTTACTAAGATACGAATTAGAAAAAGTAATACACAGCCAATAGTGCCCTTAAATTATTTACGGTACTGGTAGTGGCGGGAACATAACTGGTATCATAGTCTGACCCGTAGCTTGCAGAAGTATATTCAAGCTCAAGGGCCAGGCGTGTTTTACCAGAGTTGATTATTATCCTGGGTGAGATCCTGTAGAGAAAGCTGATATCTGTTCCCAGGCCGTAAATATCGTTATCCGGGGAGGACATTTCTTCCTTTGTTCCCATGTTTCTTGAGAAACCGCCAAAAAGGCCGGCCTGTATTTTCGAACCGTTTGTATGTATCTCGCCCCAGAATGTCATGCTTCTTAAAGGCGTATATGATTGTTCGCCTGTAATGCTATTCACAATATCTTTCACCGCGAAACCGCTTATTGCCAGCACATCTGCCAGGTTTTCACCATATCTGAGCTGTGCTTTCAGGGTAAGGGGAGTTGTCTGTAATTTTAAAAAGCCGATGGCTGTCAGTCCCCCCACTTTCTCATCAACCTTAAACAGGCTTACAGGTCCAAATGCATTTTCAAGCCTGGGTACAATAGTCTTGTAAGCAAGCCCCGCCCCTGCAACAAAGCCCGTGTTGCTTTGAGGATTAACAGAGCTGTACATTGCCTGCAGGTGCATATCCGGTACGGCTGAATTACGAAGGTAGGCTGAGCTCACTCCATCCTCTCCCCTTGAGGCATAATCCCTCTGTGACAATGCGGCAGCCATAAGTTTAAAGTTAGACGATTTAAAGCTAAGCCTGATCTGCGGGTTCCTGGCAAAAGACTGAAGTGGGGCCCCGGTATTAAAAGAAACAGTACCCGGGAAGCACTCAGTAACAAAAAGCGGGTTCCAGAACTGACCTGCCAGTAATTCAATGTTTGTCCAGTCAAGTTTTACAAATGCATGCCTGAGCCTCAGCAGGTTGATATTGCCATCAGTCTGTGCAAAAAAGTCGGTTTCTATAACACCCGATGTTTTTGCACCAAATGCATCCGGTCCGCTAATAGCTGCCTTAAGCCTCGACTGAATGGCGAGGAAGTTGAAATTTGCCTTTGCATTTATGTCATCACCATTAAGGTCTGTATTCTCAGCTGCGGGCCATAATAAAAAATGACCTTCGCGGGCAGCCACCGTCTGCCTGCTGTCAAAGAAAAAATCATTCTTCACAAATCCTGACCAGGTAATACCAAATTTTGAGTCATCCTGGGCA
>JAZBOI010000042.1:0-3161 GCA_036351095.1 Bacteroidales bacterium
ACGAGGGCTATCTGTGCCTCCATCCTCAATATCTCATTCCTGGAGTTCAGGCATTTGAATATTTCATCATTTGCATCCTTTATATTCATAAATGCCAGCTCCCTGAAACCTTTTATTTTAAGATGCCATCTCCTTGCATAAGCTTTGTTAACCGAGTCATTTGCCAGGCCCAGCTCAATATAAAGTGCCCTTAACGTATTCCACGAATCACCCTTCAGGTTAGCGGCCACATCCTTCATCTGGTCTATCAGTACCTGGCGGCGGTAACTGTTGGATGCAATTTTGTTGAACATCCCAATATCATCTTCACCATAGAGATAATCAAGGATCAGTTGCTGGTAGTTCTCTAGAAGGTACTGGTATAGTTTTTCCCTCCTTTCCATCCTTCGCCTGTTAAGTAAAATAATAAGCAGCAGAACAAGCATGGTGCTTATTGACAGTATAATTATAATTATAAGCGCCGCTACCAGCGTTACTGACTTTCCGAAATAGTCGAACCTCTTAAGCCAGGGGCTGGGTATAAATGAAATATCATAATCCTGCTGTATTGTATCTCCTGTTATCAGCGACCTGAAGCCTGGAAACATCACTTCATCTCCGGCATCTAAAGGTATGTTCACCGTATCCCCGTTGTAAGAATATAAAATCCTGTCAATGTTTTCCCTCAGGGAAGATTTATCCGCAGCGTCAGTCGTATCAGGTGAAAGAGCCGGGCTGAGATTGGGACGGGAGATATCTCCGGTTTTTTCTGCCTGCTTCTTTAGCGTATCCTGGTTTGACTTCAGGAGGATTTGTTGCTGATCTGCAACTGAATGCTTTTCTGATAAATCATTGCCAACCGGTGTGCCTGGCAGCAAGCCGGCAGCTTTTGCCACCGGTTTTGCCTGGAGCACCAGCACTAAGCATATTATCAGAAAAACCGATCTTTTCATAACTACCTGGATGGCCTGTAATAAATATTCAGAAAGCCTTCAAACCTGTTTCTTCTCTGCTCGTTAAGATATTCCTCCCTTGAATAGGCTGCACCAAGCTTAACAGTGAAGCTATTACTTATTTTCTTGCTGGCACCAAGTTTCACGGCCATGGCTTTCTGCCTGTCAAGGTCGGCTGCCAGGTCCCACGGCTCATCCGGTGCGGTTCCGGCCCCTGCTGTCAGCTGGATATAATCCGTGTCATTAAAATATCTCCTTGCACTCAAAAACACCGAGGCTGATGTGCCTGCTTCCTTAAGATGGAGGTATGTTCTGGCCGCGAGCCAGTATTTACCTGCATATTTTTCGATTGAAAAAGTTGGTATAAAAATATTCCTGTCAAAATAAAAGTATGATGCCCCGGCTGATAATACCCACCCCTTATTCAGGCTATACCAGTATTCGGCAGCAGCCCTGTGCCTGGGAAAATACCTGAAAGGGCTGTAGGCATAGGCAAGCCAGGCATATGATTTTTCGCTTATTTTTGGCCAGTACTCGGCCTGTACCTGGATACCCGTCTCGACTATCCCATCACCTGTATCAGCATGCAGGTTTCCAAAATTGACAGTGCCCAGCAGGGGTCCTGCTGAAGTTTCATATTGTGCACCTATCCTGAATATCTGCCAGAAACGGGAATACGGCTGGCTGAAAGTGTCAAAATAATAGCCCAGGAAAATGTCTACACCCTTTGCTAATGTATCCGTGACGGTCTCAATATCCACCCCTTCATCCGGGGCCACTGCTACAAGGGTGTCGGACTGTGATATCCTTTCTTCCCCGCCCGCTTCCATCCAGCCTCTTATGGTCCTGCCGGCTTCAAGGGCATCTGCATGCCCGGGTTGTTCCGCAATAAGAGTATCAAGGATGACCAGGGCTTCTTCATATCTCTCCTGCCAGGCGATTATTCTTGCAAGAAGTACTATTGCATCGCCGTAATCCGGGTTGTTTTTTACCAGTTCACGCGCCATATGCTCAGCTTCCTCCAGTCTCCCGTCATAGGCAACAGTTCGCACACTGTCAAATGCTGCCTCCGGGTTGTCAGGTATCACCTGGGCCGAAGCACAGGGACAGAGCAAGGGCAGGAAGGAGAGGGTCAGCAGGATGACAACAAAATACAATGCTTTCATAATCAGTTATTTCAACAGGGATTCAATCTTTGAAACAAGCGCCTCATTATCAATAGGTTTAACAAAGTAATCGCTTATTCCCAGTTCCCAGGCATTCTCCTGCACATGAGGGTCACTGAAAGCTGAAACAACAATAACTGGTATATTACTGCCCTTTTCATTTCTCAAATATCTGACCAGCTCAAGTCCGCTATGATAAGGAAGATGAATATCAGCTATCAACAAATCGGGTATTGCATCATTGATCTTTTCAAGGGCTTCATTTCCATCGGAGGCTATCTCAACGTTATACCCCTTTCGCTTAAGCACGGTGGAAATTACAAGCGATGAAAGCTTATTATCTTCACAAATCAGAATTCTCATATCCAGATGAATTTTTAAATGCCTGATTCCCTTAAAACTGATCTAAAAATGTCAATATAATCAGAAAGGACAAAATATCCCGCTGACCTTTTGACCTGTTAAAGGATTCAGTTGACAAATGTATAAATTTACCCTGATTAAGTCACTATAATTTTTTCAATCTTATGCTCCTGAATTTAACAATCGAGCCATGACCCAGGAAACCTATATGTCCGCTCTTTCTTTTTAAGCCAGGGTGGTCTCTCTTATCCATTGTGCCATTTTTTATTGCGTCTGTTATATCCCCATCAACAATCAGGGTTCCGTTGAGAACCACCTTTATCCTGTTGCCTTCAACAATAACTTCCTGTTCGTTCCATTCGCCCACGGGTTTCAAGAAACCTCTCTTTGCGGGTATTACCCCGTACACTGATCCGTGGAACTGGTATGGCTGAAGTTCAGAATAAATTTCAGCAGTATTATCCAGTATCTGCAGTTCCATGCCTGCATAGGCGGCATCTCCCTCCAGGGGTGCCCTTATGCCAAGACCATTATTGGCACCGGGTGTCAGCTGAAATTCAAATCTCAGAATGAAGTCACCATACTGCTCAGATGTATAAAGGTTTCCCCCGCTTCCTCTCTCCGGTCGTACAACTATACACCCGTCTTCAACCACGTAAGATTCCTTGTCGCCTGTCCACTTATCGAGCGTAAGCCCGTC
>JAZBOI010000043.1:0-3842 GCA_036351095.1 Bacteroidales bacterium
CCTGAACTGGAAAGCGAATAATACAATATCATAAAGGCTATAGCTGCATGGCTGTGACTACTTTATCATAAAATCTATCAGCCTGTTTTCACCTATATAGCCTGTTAACCTGTCGCCACGCTTTACGGGACCAACACCTGCCGGGGTACCGGTAAAGATGAGATCGCCGGTCTTGAGGGTAAAAAAGCGTGACACATGTGATATTATCCTGTCGAAGCCAAAGATCATACTTCCAGTATTGCCATCCTGTACCCTTATACCATTCTTTTCCAGCCTGAAAGAGATGTTATCCGGGTCACCCGCCTCATCAACAGCTATAAATTCGCCCAGTGGTGCCGCTCCATCGAATGATTTTGATATCTCCCATGGCATACCTGAGGAGGAGAGTGAAGCCTGCAGGTCGCGTGCCGTCATATCAATACCAAGCGTAATGCTGTCATAATACCTGTGTGCATATTTTTCTGCAATGGTCTTGCCCAGCTTGCAGATATGGAGTACTATTTCAGCCTCATAATGTATGTCAGCAGAAAAAGCAGGTAAAAAGAAAGGTTTATTCTTTTTCAGCAGGGCTGAGTCAGCCTTGAGAAAAACGAGGGGCTCATCCGGCAGGGGCCTGTTCATCTCCCTTGCATGGTCCCTGTAGTTTAGTCCTATACAGATAATTTTCATGGTCAGTCAGGATGTCTCAGCCCTGGTTAAATGAGCGCAGCTTTATTTCAGTGAGCACTTTCTTGGTATACTGGGGAAAATCGCCATCCATCATCCATGCAAAATAGCTCGGCTCATTCTTAAGGACATCTTCAACCAGCTCTCCTTTATGTTTCCCGAAGTTGAACACTTCCTGTCCTTTGGCATTATAGACGATGCGGCCTGCCAGGTCGGCAAACTTACTGTGGTGGCTGAATTTTGCCAGTTCATCCACATCATTCTTTATATCATCATACCTTTCAATCTGGGCTTTCAGTATCTCGTATGTTGCCTGTGTATCGGCTCTTGCACTGTGGGCATCTGACAGTTCCTTATTACAATAGAAGGTATAGGCCGCACTCAGTGTTCGCTGTTCCTTCTTATGGAATATAACCTGGACATCAACATATTTTCTTTTCCTTATATCAAAGTCTATTCCCTCCCTGAGAAACTCTTCTGCCAGCAGTGGAATATCAAAGCGTATAGCGTTATAGCCGGCAAGATCACATCCTTCAAGAAATTTTGCCAGGTTCCTGCCAATTTCCCTGAACGAGGGGCAGTCCTTAACGTCATCATCAGTTATGCCGTGCACTGCGGTGGCCTGGGGACTTATGGGCATACCCGGGTTGAGGCGTTTTGTAAACCATTCCTCACTGGCGTCAGGGTGCAACTTCACAACCGATATTTCTACAATACGGTCACGGGCAATATTTATTCCTGTAGTTTCAAGATCAAAAAAGGCGAGTGGTCTTTTAAGTTTCAGTTCCATCCTTTAATCAGGCATTTATCATCATGGGCATAAGCAGCATCAGCACATCTTCTGCCTCATTCTCAGATTCCGACGGGAGAAATAATCCGGCCCTTGTCGGATCGGCCAGCTCCATCACCACATCCTGGGATTCAATATTGGAGAGAATTTCAAGTAAAAAGACCGATTTAAAGCCTATTTCCATATCATCCCCCTCGTACTGACAATTCAGTCTTTCGTAGGCGGAGATTGAAAAATCTATATCCTGGGCCGATACCCTTATCTGGTTACCTGTCAGTTCAAGCTTAACCAGGTTACTTGCCTGGTTGGAAAATACCGACACCCTCTTTAGGGTGTTCAATAATTCAATCCTGTCGATGGTCACCTTCCGCGGATTATTTGCAGGTATTACTGAATTGTAATTCGGGTAATTGCCTTCAACCAGCCTGCAAACCACCTTATATTCAGAAAGAATGAAGAAAGCATTCTTGTCGTCCAGCTCAAGTACCACCTTCCCCTCCTCTTTTGGCAGGATATTTTTAAGCAAAGAGGCCGGCTTCTTTGGAAGTATGAAAGATGCATTTTCCTCGGAGTGTGCATCGCTGCGCTGATAGCGTACCAGTTTATGGGCATCGGAAGCCACAAAAGTAATCTTATCACTTCCTGCCTCAATAAAAATACCTCCCATGACAGGTCTAAGCTCATCATCAGCTGTGGCAAACACGGTTTTATTGATCCCGGAAAGCAATACATCTGCATCAATGTCAAAAGCAATTTTTTTATCCTGCTTTATCACAGGCAAAACAGGAAAATCAACACCATTCTGTCCCACTATACTGAATTTACCCTTTTCGGAACTGATTACAACAGCCAGTGTATCAAGGTTGATTTCAAATGTAAGCGGCTGTTCTGAAAACTCCTTCAGTGTATCCAGCAGTATCCTTGCAGGGATGGCAATACTACCGTCACCATCAGTATTTTGCAGGCTCATACTGGTAATCAGTGTTGATTCAAGATCAGAAGCTGTTATTTCCAGCTTATCTCCTTCAAGCTTAAAGAGGAAGTTATCAAGTATTGGGAGAGTGTTTTTTGAACTTATTACCTTACTTATTCCCTGAAGATGTCCCAGAAGCTCGGTACTTGATACGACGAATTTCATATTTTATGTTTATTTAGGTTTACCAATAATCCGATTAACAACAATTGAATAAGCTAAACACCTGTAATATAGATATATTTTATATTTATTACAGTTTATCAATATTAGTAAAAAAAGTTTTATCCTCAAATAAAAAATCAATCTGAAATAAAATAGGATGGCCCTTTAATAACAGGATCAAGGTCATAGTATTTGATTATGAACATATCATCTCCACCATTAGTGCTTCCCATGAGCCTGTCAGTATCCTCTGTGGTTCTGCCACCTTCATTGATCATCATTGTCCATGTCAGCAGGCTCAGGGTATCATTGTCCCTGCCCCTAAGGTCCAGCCTGAAATATGGCTGCAGCTCACTGACAGGACTGCCTGCTGCATAAAAGCTGTCAGGCACCCATCGTTCAAATGGCACATAGGTAAAATATGAAAGGTACCTCCCGATCGCAGCTGTATCAAGATCCCCTCCCCCATATGCTGCACTGCTGAATAAAATATCCCTGTCATCGATCACAATACTGAAAGAAGAGTCTTCCTTGCTGAAATAGTGCATGTCTATCCCCTCTATTTCTTCAGGGCTGATACTAAAGACCGTATATGGCATCCAGTATTTTTCATCAGCAATAAAGTAGGAAGAGGGATCTATATCGTAACCGGGCACATGAACATAGAAAGGTTTTGTATCCCTTCTCTTCTGCATTATTCCGCCATATACCGGGGCGCTATCCCTGTAGATGCGGTAGGACTGGATTATCCTCCTGCCGGCGAATATCTGTACTTCAACAAGTGAAGTATTTTCATCACTTCGTATTTCTTCAAAAACAGATCCTGATACAGGTGATTTAATTCTAAGCTGTTCTATAAACTGAAGTAAGGGCTCAATCGCCGATGGTCTTACAGGATGCCTGCCATTTACTATCCAGCCGCCAGGTGAACGCTGCAGGTCTGCTGACTGCTTTTCCCCGCTGATCAATATACGGCTTATCTTTTCCGTATTATCGACGTGGAAATCAGAATTTCCTGCCCCAAAAGGGAACCGCCTGCCAATGATCAGCAAAATGGCTGTCAGCACTAAGATCACTATGAGCACTGCAATACGTTTCATACCTGGAGCTCAGCATATTTCATTTTTCTCACAATCATAAGGACAGCACCGGCTGCAAGCACCAGCAGTAATGGTCCGAGTGTATTGACCAGCTGCCAGAAGAGCCTGTTTTCCCTTGTCCTGTCCCTGTCGAGCAAGCGCACCTTCA
>JAZBOI010000044.1:0-5428 GCA_036351095.1 Bacteroidales bacterium
CGGTATATTATGATGAAGCTGAAACACAGATTTCACACTGGAATTATGACGGCCGTTACCTGATAAATCCCAATAGCGGATTGTATTACAGGTCAAATTCACGTACCAACCTGGGTAATGTTTATCCTGACTGGTTCGGTGGTATAACCAATTCATTCAGGTATAAAGACCTTACAGCCAGTTTCACCGTTGACTTCCGTAAAGGAGGCAAGATATTCTCTGTAACTGACTGGTTTGGTGCTTATGCCGGTGTGCTGCAAAAAACTTCCGTGCTTAATGAGAACGGTGTTAATATCCGCGAGCCTGTATCTGAAGGTGGTGGCATCAAGCTTGAAGGTGTATATGGAACCATTAATTCCGACGGAACCATCCAGCTCACAGACGCAAGCGGAGACCCGGTTACTGAAGCTGTTCCCAATACCACCTTCGTGAATGCACAGACCTATTTCAAGGATTACTGGGGCAAAAATGAGATATCAACATTTGATGCTGATTTTGTTAAGCTGCGTGAGGTAGCAATAGGATATGATTTCAGGAATATAGACTTCCTGTCACGTCTCGGTGTAAGAGGATTAACACTTTCATTTGTTGGAAGGAACCTTTTCATATTCTATAAGGATACTCCTGATATTGATCCTGAGACCGGAATGGGTGCAGGTAACTACGTAGGTATGGAAACAAATGCTATTCCAACCTCCAGATCAATGGGATTCGACCTTAAGTTGAATTTCTAGGTGTAATAATTAAAAATTCAGATATATGAAATACTTAAAAAACATCCGAAATATATTGCTGGTTGCATTCCTTATTCTGGGAATCGGATCCTGTACCAAGGACTTTGAGGAAATGAACAAGAGTCCCAACAGCCCGGTAGATGTGCCTGCAATAAACATTTTTACAAATGCTGTCTACAGCTCGTTCAGTTCCGAACTGGGTAGCTGGCTTCAGCATACCTACCTCGGCTGCTGGTCACAGCAGTGGACCAAGGTTCAGTATGTTGATGAGGACAAATATGAGACCCGCGATATGTCAGGTTATTTTGACGGACCTTATTCAGGGGAATTGAAAAACCTGACCATTGTGATAAATAAAACCACAGAGGAAGGCAATGACAGGTTGCTGGCTGCTGCCAAGATTATGCGAGCCTGGAATTTCATGCGTCTAACTGACCTGTGGGGCGATGTACCTTATTCAGAAGCGCTGCAGGGCTTCGATGCTGATGGTATTATAAAGCCGGTATATGATACCCAGGAGGATATCTACCTGGCTTTACTTGCCGAACTTGAAGAGGCAAATACCCTGCTGGCAGGTACCACAGTTAACTTCGGTTCCGGGGATATCATGTACGGCGGTGACCCGGTAAAATGGAGGAAGCTTGCTAATTCACTTAAGCTCAGGCTACTCAATCGTTGCGCAGGAACACCTTGGTCATTTACTTATGATATGGTTGGTACACAGCCTGATGTAACCACAAATCCTGGTGCTGCTGCATACGCAGGAGCAGATGCTGATATAGCTGCCATACTGGCTAATCCCAGCCAGTATCCTGTTTTTGAGTCAAATGGAGATAACGCAAAACTCGTGTTTCCTGGACTTCCTTACAGGAACTGGATATTCAATACCCTTTATCAGAGGACTGACCAGGGAACATCACAAACCATGGTTGACTGGCTGAAGGACAGGGATGATCCGAGGATACATATTTATGCCCAGCCGGTTCCGGAGAGCTATGACCTGTCCGATCCTGCCGAAGATTTCTCAGGTTTGGATTATAATGGATTCCAGAACGGGAGCTCAGAATTATCTGCATATTTCCCGGGGGTTTCCCTTATAGGTACGGCAATTGCATATGATGAGTATGCACCGGTATACCTTATGACCTATGACGAAGTTGAGTTCATCAAGGCTGAACATTATCTCCGTGTGGCAAATGACGGAGCTGCCCAGGATGCATATGAAGCAGGTATAGCTGCCAGTATGTCAAGATGGAAATGTAACGACGGTGGTACCGTATCACCAAGCTATAAGTTTGGTGCATCACAGGTTGCTACATTGCCCGTTTCTTATCCTGTTGACTATGCCGCTTACCTGGCTCATCCCCTTGTTGACTGGGGTGCTGCTGCTGATGACGCTGAAAAGTTCCAGCTGATATGTGAACAGAGATGGGCCGCAATATACGGACAGGGTGTCCAGGCCTTTAACGAGGTAAGAAGGACAGGCTTCCCGGCAAGGGTCTTTCAGTATGAACTTGAAGCTACCGTTTATCCGAATCTTGGACTGCCTATCCGGATATGGTATTCCGCAAGTGAGGAAACATACAACGGTGAAAACCTGGCTGATGCCAAGAATCGCCAGAATATAGAAGAAGCCAATGAAAGTATGTTCAGTACAAACGGTATACAAAGCCAGATGTGGTGGCATACAAGAAAGAATCCTATTCCAACAGAGACTGATCCACAGGAATTCTAGCTCATAAGGAATAACTGATATAAAAGGAGAGCCTTATCTGGCTCTCCTTTTTTTTCATCTATGATTTTAATACCTTTGGTAAGATTTTTGATAAGTATCATTTAAAATAATCCACCATTTAATTATTGTTGACCAAGCCATGAAAAGAATTGTTTTTCTTCCATTTCTTGCTTTTTTGTTGTCCTCAACTTACACCTTCGCCCAGGTGATATATGAGTCGAACATTTATGAACATATGGACTACCTCAGAAGGGACAGGCTGATATCTGATTTCAACCCAAAAGCATATGAAAATATTGACGGAACACCCTATCATATCCAGGAATTTGAAGATGGAAAGGTTTATTTGAAATCCGGTGAGGTGCTTACAGGGAAATTCCGTCTTGACCTGTATGCAAACCAGGTGCAGTTCATTAATGAAGACAAGAGATATGTTATCGCCTACCCTGAGAAAATTTCAAAAATTGAACTGAACGGTAATGTTCTGCAATATGTCGGTTATAAAATTGATGCAGGTATTGATTATGATTATTTATTTACACTCGTTGAAGGCTACTATTCCCTTTACCTGATGAAAAGTAAAACACTTAAAGACCCCCAGGCAACAAAACCCTACCAGCAGGCCCGTCCCGCCAGGTTCCTTGATCACAGGGATGATTACTATATTAAGATAGGGGAAAACCCCGCTCAAAGGGTCAGGAATAAAAGGGATATCATTAAAATGTGCGGTGAAAAGTACCCTGGTATCAAGAATTATATGAAAGAAGAGAAAATAAGGGTAAGCGATGAATATGACCTGGTGAAACTAATAACATATCTTAATGCACAACTGCTTGATAGTAAATAATTAAAACGGTCATTATGGATATAATAATGAAATTGTTGATCATACCGGTCATTGCCTTAAGCTATCTCCCCCTGCAGGCCCAGGAAGAATGTGAAGTTCTGCCGGAAAACCTTGAAGGTGAATACAGGGGCAATTGCAGAAAAGGACTGGCTCATGGCTATGGCGAAGCACAGGGCAGGGACCATTACCTGGGTGAATTTAAAAAGGGTCAGCCTCATGGTAATGGGATATATACCTGGTCAAGCGGGGAGAAATATGACGGTGAATGGAAAAGAGGACTGCGCCACGGTATGGGTACCTACTATTTTTTTGCCAATGGTAGAGATTCGGTTATCCATGGCAAATGGATCGAGGACGAATATGTCGGTGTTTATAATGAAAGACCGTATAATGTTGATTTCAGGAATAATGTGGGAAGGGTAACCTTCAACAAAATTTCAGACAATCAAAATTATGTCAGGCTCAGGTTCATGAGGAACGGTGGTGAAAATACAAATATCAGCGATCTAATGCTTACCGGTACCAGCGGTGTGGAAAATACCAGCAGGTTGTTCACGGGCTTTGAGAATGCGGAGTTCCCCTTTAAAGGGGTGGTAAAGTTCTCTGCTCCCAATGCTTTCTATTCGGCTATGCTTACCTGTGAACTGAGGTACCAGATTTTTGAACCCGGGGCATGGGTGGTCTCCATAAGCTATTGACCATCTCGTTATAAACTTACTCATGAGGATTTTTCAGAGATATATTGCAGTGCTACTGCTCTGTTCTGTGCACACTTCTTATCTTGGAGCACAGAAATTGTACCTTGAAGGGATAATTACAGATAATGAGAATCAAACAAGACATGGTTTGATCGATTACAGGGACTGGAATTATAATCCAGAAATCATAAGGTTTATTCCCGGCGCTAATGATACACCTCTTACATTCAGCCCTTCCACAATAAAATTCTTTTCTGTAAATAATGAGAACTATATAAGTGCCGTCGTTACGGTTGAGAGGACTCCCGCCGGTATGGACGAACTCTTAATTGACGGGAGGAGAAAGCTAGCTGAGGATAATGTCTTTCTTAAGGTACTGCTTGAAGGTGAAACGGATCTGTATTATTTAAATGAGAGGCAGTCTGGCAGGCATTTTTACATAAGGAAAAATGACGGTAGTGATATTATTGAGCTGGCTCAATACAATGCTGTCGCTGATATTGAAGGAAGGAAGAAGCTTGTTACCAGGGATGAGTACAAAGACCAGCTTAAGAATCTTATGGGTGACTGCCCCATGCTGGTGCCTCTTGTTCACCTGGCAGATTATACAGCTGAGGATCTGACCGAACTTGTCAGGGAATATAATAAATGCATGGGGCAGGAGCCTGATTATATTGCAGAATTGCCCTCGGTTGAATACCAGCTAAGAATATCGGCAGGGATTTCTGCCTTTAAGCTTGATTTTTTTGGCAGCGGCTCCCGTGATCTTGCAGCTGCAGGATTCCCCGTGACATATAAACCGGCTGCAGCAGTGGGACTTGATATAATATTCCCTGTTGCACGGAAGGCTTTCTCAGTGTATAATGAGCTGGGTTTCCAGCAGTGGGAAGTACATGATGATGTACTGTGGTATGAGAACGAGAATGAATATGATGAGATTGAGATAAGTCTCGGTGGACACAATATAAGGCTACTGTCAGTTTTCATGTACACTTACCCTGCCCGCAAAATTAAACCCTATGTTTATGCCGGGCTGGTTAACGTATTCAATACTATTACCCGTAACAATAAAATTACTGTCGCTCATTTTTATACAACAGAGACAGAAAGTACCGGAGTGGCTTTACCTGACTACAGGAGGTATACCCAGTCACTGGCTGCAGGGCTGGGTCTAAAGTATAAAAATGCAGGAATCGACCTCAGGTATGAACGTGGAAATGATATTACCAGATCCATGAATCTCAATTCCTGCACCAATATTGTTTTTGTCAACTTACATTACAGCTTCTAGATAATCAGATTTCTTCCACACCCATTGAATACAGGGTAAACCCGAAAATATCAGCGTATTGATCTATTATCTTACTTACAGGTGTGCCTGCTCCGTGGCCGGCCATTGTCTCAATCCTTATTA
>JAZBOI010000045.1:0-2971 GCA_036351095.1 Bacteroidales bacterium
GATGCTAATGTAATTCATAGCAGATGCCGGGAGCAGCGACTGTCATAAATATCAGTCCTATCTGTTCAGTATTTCAATGACCCTGCTCCTGTAAGTCCTGCTTACAGGTAAGTCTTTACCGGAGATAATGACCTTCTCCCTGGTAAAGGATTCAATTTTACTGGTATTCACGATGTAGGACCTGTGTATCCTCAGGTATTTATCGTTCAGCATCGTATCCAGGAGACTGATATTTGTCCTGGTAATAACCCTCTCTCCTCCCTCGAGGAAAATTCTTACATAGTCAGCCATACTTTCAATATACAGAATTGACTCACGCTCTATCCTCCTGTTCTTCCTTTCTGACCTGACAGTAATATATTCTTCCCTCCCCTTACCGGAAGGTCCTGTAAGAGATTGTAACCTTAGGTACTGGCGAACCATCGATACAAAAGCGCTGATTAAAACAATAAGATATGTTATAAGGGGCATTATACGGAAATTGGTCATGATGGTCCATATATTATCATAGTCATAAGATGCCAGTAGCAGGCAGGCAGCTAACATAAGGACAAAAACAAGGTCAATTGAGATAATAAAGGTATATACCAGGTAGATAAAGAATTTTAAATACCTTTTTCTAAGCAGGTACCCTGGAACCAGTACAGAATTAATGACCCATGAGCTTGCGATAATTATAGGAATGAAGAATGACACGAAGTAGAAAGCATAGATATAGCTCCCTGCCGATTTCCCAAATACCACAACAAGTATTATTGAAACGATAAGCCAGAATATTATATCAAATCTCCTGTTCACACTATAAAAATGCATCAAAAATGGATAATTCCCCAGCTTCGGCCCTGAAAATCGACGAAATGCAGGTTTTGGGAGGCTTTCTGCCTTGCATATAAGCGCCGCCCTTACTTAACTTTGAGATATGATATATTAACTAAAACTTGACTATCATGTTTGAATTATTTTACACAGGCGGACCCTTATTTATGGGAATCCTTACAATCCTCTTCTTCATTATTCTTGCAATTGCTGTATATCACCTGGTGATAATACTTAAAAATGATTTCAAGGATATCACCGAATCGAGGAAGAAGCTGAAATATATTAAGAGCCTTGGGCTTTTTGCTTTTGTCACCGGCATCATGGGGCAATTAATGGGACTCTATAATGCCTTCGGTGCAGTAGAGCAGGCTATGGACATTTCTCCGGCCATCCTTGCCGGGGGACTAAAAGTATCATTGATAACCCCCATATACGGAGCTCTTATATTTGTCATATCCTACCTCTTATGGATTATCCTTGACTATGTGGCTTCAAACAAGAAAAACGGTTCATAAAAACATGGACTATTAACTGCCGTCCAGGCAGCAGTGGAATAAAATAATTATTTATGACACTGTAGTTATTGTTTTTTATAAATTTGCATAATCTTTTAAAAAGCCTCTTTAGCTCAGCCGGTAGAGCAGCTCATTCGTAATGAGCAGGTCGCGGGTTCGAGTCCCGTGAGAGGCTCTTTTTTATTGCCCGGGTCACTTTTTTCACCCTGAACCCTTTTATAGCCTGGACGATGCCGGCAAGGAGTCATGAAGATCTAATACAGGTACCTGTGACATTCGACACAGGCATATTCTTTCCATACCTCATCTATATCTATGGGGTGTTTGAACTCAAGGGATTCGTTTGACAGGGCTACCTGGAGATTGTCAGGCGGTCCCTGGGACTGGATAGTATGGCAAAGGTTACAATCGCCCGATATAACCCTCCCTTCATTTGTCTGATGAGTTCCGTTATGGCACCTGACACATCCGTTGAATTCAACATGACCAAGATGGTTGGGATATACATCCCAGCTTGCTTTCATCTCGGGGAAAATATTCTTTGAGAAGCCCATCTTGAAACCTTCAATAGCCTTATTGATCATATCCTTATTTCCGGCTGCAATATCCGGATAATATTCATTATAGAATTCAGGAAGCCGGGTTTCAATTACCTTCATAGCTGTGTCGTGGCTTTCATAAACCGAATTGAAAAGGTCCATAGCAAGGTATTTTACTTCAGGCAGTTCGCCCGGAATATCACCGGAGGCTATAAGCAGGTCGGTAAATTCCTGTGGTGGAAGGTAATGGTGGGATGGTCTGTTATGACAATCGATACAGTCCATCTCTCTCATCTCAAGAGTGTCCCTGGCCTGCTGATCAAGCTGCTCATTTATATCCTGGTAAATAAGCGTATCACCCGTTTCCAGGTTAACATATCTTACCCATGGCAGGTATTCCCTGTCATGAGTGGAAGCAATATATTCCACTTTTATATCAGGGTTGATATGCCAGTGTATGCCTTCGCTGAGACCCCTGGAGCTGTGATCAGGGCCGGTTTTCATCTTTAGCTGAATATTCCACTGTGTATTGTCCTGGTCGGCCAGGTAGTGTATCTCGTTATGCAACCTGTAGGAGTAGAACTTGTTGGGCCAGTGACAACGCTCACATGTTTCCTGGGCCGGCCTCAGGTTTTCCACCGGTGTGGGTATGGGTTGCGGGTACTTTTTTGCAAGAACTGAATAGACCTGGTACAGTCCTGATAACTTGCTCCTGACAAACCAGTCGGCTCCCGGGCCTACATGGCATTCAACACAGGCGACCCTTGAATGCGCTGATTCCTGGTAAGCAGTGTATTCGGGCTTCATGACCTTATGGCAGAGCATGCCGCAGAACTCTTTCGACTCGGTATAATGGAAGGCTTCATAGCTGCCAATACCGGTAAGAAACAGAAATACAAGGGTTACCACAATAAAAAGCATAAGTCCGTTCCGGTGTTTCCTGTTATTCAGGTCGAGAATAATCCCGCGTGATACATCCTCTCCCATCCTGGCCTCCCTCCGTTTTCGCCTTATCATTCCAACAGGTATGAGGATTAAACCGATTATAAGAAATACAGGCAGCACTATATAAACAAAAAGTCCAACATATGAGCTGCC
>JAZBOI010000046.1:0-2852 GCA_036351095.1 Bacteroidales bacterium
AAATCGCTCCGACCGATTCTACAGTACTGATACTTGGCGAGAACGGGACAGGGAAAGAGATGATAGCCAAAGAGATACACAGGATGTCTGACAGGAGCGATGAAGTATTTATTCATGTGGACATGGGTGCAATGTCCGAAACACTTTTCGAAAGTGAATTGTTCGGGCACGTGAAAGGCGCATATACAGGAGCATCCAAAGACAGGGCAGGACGGTTCGAGATAGCATCCGGAGGGACTCTCTTCCTGGATGAGATTGGCAACCTGCCTCCCGGACTACAGGCTAAGTTGCTGAATGTAATCCAGAACAGGGAAATAATTCGCCTTGGGTCGAACAAGCCTGTAAAAGTGGATGTGAGGATCATCTGTGCAACCAACAGGGATCCTCTTAAAATGATTAAAGAGAACAGGTTCCGTGAAGATCTCTATTACAGGATCAATACTATAGAGATTATGGTACCCCCGCTGCGCGAGAGAAAGGATGATATAAAAATATTATCAGAATATTTCCTTGAGGAATTCCGGAAAAAGTATTCAAGGGAAGATATTTATTTCTCAAGCTCATTTATTGAATATCTTTTGAATCAGGACTGGCCGGGCAACGTAAGGCAGTTAAGAAGTAGCATAGAGAAAGCAATCCTTCTTTCAGAGTCAAGAATGATAGTGCCGGAAGGTAGCATTTCCAAGGTTCCGCCAGCCGCTACAGAACAAAATAATACACGTAGCCTCCAGGATATTGAAAGAGATATATTGATGGAGACTTTGAGCAGGAATAATGGTAATATAAAGAAGACAGCTGAAGAGCTGGGGATTGCCAGATCAACAGTATATAATAAACTTAAAAATCGATGACAGGTATTAATACAGCTTTGAAAAAGGCAATATTCTTCAAACTTATAGTGAGGATAGTTATACTGATAATCACCTGTCTGGCAATGGTATACCTTATTAGTGATGTGCTTGGAGAAGAGTTTGTTTTTACACTGATAGTTGGAAGTGTACTGATTATTTTCCAGGTAAAAGGCCTGACTGATTATATAATGAAGATTAACAGGTCTCTTGTGCAATTTATAGATAGCGTGGGTGATACTGAAGAACATGGATTGAAATTCAAGGGTGACAGTTCCGGGGTTTCAGATTTCGAACTGCGCATAAACAAGATGAAAGACGACCTGGGAAGAAGCAGGCTTGAAGGCCAGAAACAGAAGCACCTGCTCATAAATGCAGTTGATGAACTGGAGAACGGGCTATTATGTGTAAAGAATGGTGAAGAAGTGGTTTTTACCAATAAGGCTTTCCGAAAACTCACCAGGGAAAATGAGATAAGCAGGTTTTCAGACCTTGAGAGGATATCCCCTGAACTGGGTGCATCACTTGCCAAACTCAGCCCAGGTACAGCAGGCATGGTTAACCTGCCTGAATTCAAGTCATCCCTGAGATGCAAGGAATTTAAAATAGGTAAAGACAATATTACGCTTTATTCTGTTCAGAACATACAGCAGGAAATAGATAAAAATGAGATAGAATCATGGGAGAGATTGATTAAGGTACTGACACATGAAATAATGAATAGCTTAAGCCCGATAATCTCATTATCAAAATCGATGCAAAAATCGATAGATAATTCCGGTAAAATACGGCAGGGCTTAAATGCAATTGAAAATACAGGTGAAGGACTGATTAACTTTATAACCGAATACAGGAAGCTTTCTGATCTTCCCCCACCTGACAGGGAAGAGTTTGAAGTAAGATTGTTATTTGACAATATAAGATCATTATTCGAGGAGGAATGTGAAAAAAGGAAAATTACGATGAGCATGATGCTGGAGCATCAGGATATGATATTAAATGCTGATATGTTCCAGATTGAGCAGGTAATGGTGAACCTGGTTTCCAACTCGATGGATGTTCTATATGGACGTAGTGATGGTATTATCAAACTGGCAGCCGGATCATATGAAGAGCACACTGAGATTTATGTCGAAGATAACGGGCCCGGCATACCTGAAGATATCAGGGATCAGGTATTTATACCTTTCTTTTCGACAAAGAAGAAGGGAATAGGTATTGGATTAAGCCTGTCAAAGCAGATAATTTCCAATCACAATGCAGTAATGAATTTGAGTTCGGCCGCGGGCAAATTCACCAGGTTCACAATCAGGTTCGATAAGAATAAATGATGGACATTTTAGTCTCTTCAAGGACATAAACCTGGTGTTTCTGCTACTCTATCACCCGGGTATGGTATATTCCCCTTCATATAACAGCCTTCGCCATCTTTTATTTGCCTTCTTTCCGGGCCTGCCTGACACGGGCAATGGAATGTGCGGCAAGCGGGGCTGTCAGGTAGATGAAACTGATTACCAGCAAAGCTTTGAAATAGATGAGCAAGGTATTGAAGAATAATGCCACGCCTATAAGGATAAGAAGCAGACCAAAGGAGGTAGCCTTGGTGGTTGCATGAATCCAGCTGAGCATATCAGGAAAACGTAGTGTGCCCAGTGCAGCCAGCAGTATGAAGGCAGAACCGCCTATTAATAAAAATGAAATTACTATCGTCATCATCCTTTCTGTTTTAAATAGCTTGATACAGACACGGTACCAATAAATGCCACAAGTGCAATAACAATGGGTATGTCAATATATATAGCATCCTGATCATAAACACTGTATAGCAATATAAATCCAAGGATAGTCAGAGACATAAGATCAAAGGCCACGATCCGTTCGGCCACACCGGGACCCCTTACCAGCCTGATGAAACCAATAAAAAGAGCAGCCACAAGCAGCGCCATGGAAATGATAATTACCGTATCCGGGATATGGGTGTGCATCACTCAAATATTCTTTTAA
>JAZBOI010000047.1:0-2069 GCA_036351095.1 Bacteroidales bacterium
AGATCATTAAAAAAATCAGCATTTACCCTGGGATTTTTCAGAAACAGGTGGCTTATCCTTGCCTTCTTTGCTTCTATTGTATTACAGCTGGCAGCCATAAAACTACCGTTTATGCAGGATATATTTAAGTTCAGTGACCTGCCATGGATCGATATACTTGTGATCACACTGCTGTCGTCACTGGTATTCGGATTCGGGGAATTATACAAGTTAATCAGGAGGATGGTGCAGAAGGATTGAATTATTATACAGTTCAGCTACTTTCTTCCAGTTGACTATATTCCAGAATGCTTCTATAAAGCCTGATCTGTTATGCCGGTACTTAAGATAATATGCATGTTCCCATATGTCAAGACACAATATTGGTATCCCCTGTATGGGGTTAATATCCATCAGGGGGTTATCCTGGTTGGAGGTGGATGTGATAAGCAGCTCTCCATTATCTCTTCTTACAAGCCATACCCATCCCGACCCGAACTTATTTGAGGCTATCTCAGAGAATTCCTGCTTAAATTCCTGAAGCGTGCCGAAATACTTTGCTATGGCATCTGCCAGTCCCACTTCAAGATCTTCTTTTGAATCCGGTGTCAGTATCTTCCAGAACAGGGAGTGATTAAAAAAGCCTCCCCCGTTATTTCTTACCGCGGCCGGATAAATGGATATCTCTGCAAAAATCTCAGAGGGCTTCATCTTTTCAAGATCTGTGTACTTTATTGCTTCATTGAATTTATTGAGATAGGCAGCATGATGATCAAGGTGGTGTATCCTCATGGTATCCTCATCGATATATGGTTCCATGGCATCATAGTCAAAATCGAGCCGGGGAAGTATAAAAGCCATATTTTTTTGCTTTTTTATAAATTATCTGCACCTGTTTATCATCAGAGAAAATCCCGTGCCATAGATCCTGGGATTTTGTAAAAGACAATAAAACAGGCATATGGACAATTATGATAAGAGATAATTAAGTGTATGAATGGTGAAATAAGCCACATTCGGGGTATTAATCCACATAAAAAAAAGAGGAGGGGACAGGAGCCTGCATCAGACCTTATAAGGCTTTAAATGTGCAGGGCTATTTCACATTTTCAATATCGTAATGTTTTATCTTGTTATACAGGGTTTTACGATCAATGCTAAGTAGTTTGGCGGCTTTTGATTTATTCCAGTTACACTTTATCAGGGCTGATATTATCAGGTCTTTTTCTGTTATCTCGGTGGCTTCTTTAAGGTTGCCGGCCCTGTTAAGCTGTTCTTTTTCCCCTGGAATCCGGGTACCTTTAACCCTGTTAAACCTTATCTCATCGATTAAGCCCTGTGCTTTAATAATCTCTGAGTCAGAAAGGAGGACTGCCCTGTTGATCACATTTTTCAGTTCCCTGATATTGCCGGGCCATTCATAGTCCAGGAAAAGCCGCCTGGCATCATCATCAAGACCGCTGACATTTCTTCCAAACATGGTATTGGCCCTTTCAATGAAGTGGCCGGCAAACTCCATAATGTCTTCAGTACGTTCCCTCAGTGGCGGAAGAAGTATTTTAAACTCATTGAGCCTGTGATACAGGTCTTCCCTGAACTCATTATTGTCAACCATCTTCAGCAGGTTATCATTGCTGGCAGCTATGAGCCTCACATCAACCTTGATGTGTTTGTTCTCGCCCACCCTGCTTATTATTCTTTCCTGTAATGCCCTTAGTAGCTTGGCCTGGTTTTCATAGGGAAGGTTAGCTACTTCGTCAAGGAAGATAGTGCCACCTTCAGCCTGTTGAAAATGCCCTGTTTTATCGCTTATGGCACCCGTAAAGGCCCCCTTGACATGGCCAAACAGTTCACTGTTGGCCAGGTCTTTGGGCATTGCTCCGCAATCGACCGGGACAAAAGGTTTGTTTTTTCTTTTACTGTAATTATGTATTGCCCTGGCTATGTATTCCTTGCCCGACCCTGTCTCTCCCTCTATCAAAACCGTAAGATCTGTGGCGGCAACAACCCTGATATGCTCCATTATCTGCTTGATCTGCTCACTTTTTCCGATGATAAATTCCTCGTTGAAGGAAGCGGACCCCCTGTCA
>JAZBOI010000048.1:0-5590 GCA_036351095.1 Bacteroidales bacterium
CAGAAAGCAATAATAGAAGCGGCTCAAGAGAAAGAACTTGAAACAAAGGTGGTTGAAGGAGAGGCTGCCTTTTACGGTCCCAAGCTGGATTTTATGGTGAGAGATGCTATAGGACGTGAATGGCAGCTTGGAACAATACAGGTGGATTATAACCTGCCCGAGCGCTTCGATATGACATATATAGGGGCAGATAACCAGAAACACCGTCCCGTACTGCTGCACAGGGCGATATTCGGAAGTCTTGAAAGATTTGTTGCTGTATTGATAGAAAGTACGGCCGGGAAATTACCCCTGTGGCTGAGTCCCGACCAGGTTATTATACTGCCTATCAGTGAAAAATACCATGATTATTCAAAAAAAGTTTTAAATTTATTAAATAATTGCGATATTCGCACACTGGTTGACGAGCGCAGTGAGAAGATAGGTAAAAAGATAAGGGATAACGAGTTAAGGAGAATCCCGTACATGCTTATCGTAGGTGAAAATGAAGAGAAATCGTCAACAGTTTCCGTCAGGAAGCAGGGAGAGGGTGATAAAGGGACAATGAAAACGGAAGAATTTGTTGATTTTATAAGGCAACAGCTTAAGGACGAACTGGAATAAAGCCGGGTAATCAGAGCCATATAAATGAAACATTAAAAGGAAATTGAATAGAGAAGAAAGTAATAATTAAAGTAAAAAATAACTGAAACATAAAATTTAAGGAGGATTAGCCATAGCAGGACCAAGAAGAAACATGCCACCCAGGAGACGTGAAGACAGGATGCCCCACAGGATCAATAACCGGATTACCGCAAGGGTAGTAAGGGTTGTGGGAGATAATGTTGAACCCCAGGTAATGTCAATAGGTGAAGCGATCAGGCTTGCTGACGAGATGGAGCTCGACCTTGTTGAAATATCTCCAAAAGCAGATCCGCCTGTTTGCAAGATAACTGATTACCAGAAGTTTCTTTATCAGCAGAAAAAGAAACAGAAAGAGATGAAGGCCAAAACCAGTAAGGTAGTGGTTAAGGAAATCAGGTTTGGCCCTAACACGGATGATCACGATTATAATTTCAAGCTTAAACACGCCATCAAGTTTTTGGAAGATGGTGCCAAGGTAAAAGCTTACGTGTTCTTTAAAGGAAGGTCAATACTGTTTAAGGAGAAAGGTGAGATACTTCTGCTCAGACTGGCACAGGATGTGGAAGATTACGGTGTGGTTGAACAAATGCCAAAGCTGGAAGGGAAGAGAATGACAATTACCTTTACTCCCAAAAAGAAAAAATAGGTTCTTTCAAATTATATAAAAACTGTACGAAATGCCAAAAATGAAAACGAATCCCGGTGCTAAAAAAAGATTTTCTTTTACCGGATCGGGTAAGATAAAGCGTAAGCATGCGTACAAAAGCCATATTCTGACAAAGAAATCAACCAAGCGGAAAAGGAATTTAACCTATTCCGATACAGTTGATAAAACAGATGAGAAGAATGTAAAGCTTCTCCTGGCTAAGAAGTAATGCAAACGCAGAAGAGAGAGATAAAAAGAGTATTAACAGAATGTAGAGCCAGCATAAAGCCTTCCTGAAAATGGAAGCGCTCACATTCAAAAAATTGAAGTATTATGCCAAGATCAACTAATTCAGTTGCTTCAAGAAACAGGAGAAAAAAAGTACTGAAGCAAACAAAAGGTCAGTTCGGTCGCAGAAAAAATGTTTATACGGTTGCTGTGAATGCCCTTGAAAAAGGAATGCAGTACTCGTACCGCGACAGGAAAAAGAAGAAAGGCAATTTCAGAGCACTATGGATCCAGAGAATTAATGCTGCCACAAGGCAATATGACATGAGTTACTCTGAATTCATGGGTAAGATCAATAAAAAAGGAATTGCCCTGAACAGGAAGACACTTGCCGACCTTGCAATGAACCATCCTGATGCTTTCAAAGCAATAGTGGAAAAAGTAAAATGATTTATTAACATATTTCGAAAGAACCAGGAAAGAGGCTGTCCCAAAAAAGACAGTCTCTTTTTTTACGTCCTGACCCTGCATGTATTGAACATCATCCAGAAATACAGCTGCCATTATGTCTTGCTAATTTGGTAGCAATCAGCCATATTGGCACCCGGTTTATTTTTACCAATATTGCCAGAGAGTACTATTCCTTAGTTTATATATCACATTATATGATACTTAAGGCAGTTTTGCCATTTTTTTCCTCCCACGCTGGCACAGGATTTGAAATTATGCTGTGAAAAAAATTGTATAACAAAAATTTTGGAGGATAGAACAATGACAATAGCAAGATTTCCTTTTTTCCCATCAATGCTTGACCGTTTTTGGGACAATGAACTGATGGACAGGGCAAGCTCAAATTATTCATCAACGAATACCAGTTTGCCGTCAGTCAATATTAAAGAAACAGATGATGACTTCATGATCGAGGTTGCAGCACCGGGAATGAAAAAAGAAGACTTCTCGATAAATTATGACAACGGAAGACTGACCATTTCTTCAGAGAAGCAGGAAGAATCCGGAGAAAATTACAGCCGCAGGGAGTTCAGCTACCAGTCGTTCTGCAGGAGTTTCGAAGTTGCCGATAATGTCATCGACAACCAGAAGATCAAAGCAAAATATGAAGACGGTATACTGTATATTACCCTTCCCAAGAGAGAAGAAATCAAACCCAAACCTGCAAAGCAGATCGCAATTAGTTAAGAAAAGACAGAATTATTAATGTGTGATTGCTGCAGGATGAAGAATGTCAACCTGCAGCAATCGCTATGAAAAAGGCAATATGCAATTCGATAAGTTTACAATAAAATCACAGGAATCGATCCAGAGAGCGCAGCAGCTCGCAATGGAGATGGAGCATCAGGCCATTGAGTGCACACACCTGCTCAAGGGTATAATGGAAACTGATGAGAACATACTACCTTATGTTTTCAAGAAGCTCACTGTAAATGAACAGGTTCTGACAGCTGCACTTGACGGTATTTTAAAAAGTTATCCCAGGGTTAGTGGCGGACAGGTATACCTTTCTGACCAGGCCAACAGGGCCCTGATGGCTGCACAAAAGGAGGCCAATTCATCCGGTGATGAATTTGTTTCCCTGGAGCATTTACTTATCGGCCTCCTCAACACATCGTCAGAAGCCTCAAGCCTTCTCAAGGACAGTGGTCTGAATACCAGCGACCTGAAGAATGTAATGAAGGAGCTGCGGAAGGGAAGCAATGTGACAAGCCAGAGTGCTGAAGAGACCTACAATGCACTTGGCAAGTATGCCATAAACCTTAATGAAAGAGCCAGGAGCGGCAAGCTGGATCCTGTCATCGGTCGCGATGAAGAGATAAGGAGGGTACTGCAGATACTGGCACGCCGTACCAAGAACAATCCTATTCTTGTTGGTGAGCCGGGTGTCGGCAAGACAGCCATAGCAGAGGGTATTGCATTCAGGATAGTAAATGGTGACGCCCCTGATGATCTTCTCCGCAAAAACATATATTCACTTGACATGGGTGCCCTCATTGCCGGGGCCAAATACAAGGGTGAGTTTGAAGAAAGGCTCAAGTCGGTGGTAAAGGAAGTTGTTTCCTCTGATGGCAATGTGATACTGTTTATCGATGAGATACACACACTTGTGGGAGCCGGTGGTGGTGGAGAGGGTGCCATGGATGCTGCAAATATCCTCAAGCCTGCCCTGTCCAAAGGTGAACTGCGGGCAGTGGGTGCCACAACATTGAACGAGTACCAGAAATATTTCGAGAAGGACAAAGCCCTTGAGCGAAGGTTTCAGAAAGTGTTCATTGATGAACCGGATGAGGAAGATGCCATATCAATACTCAGGGGTATAAAGGAAAGATATGAGAACTACCACAAGATAAGGATCAAGGATGAAGCCATAGTATCAGCCGTACAGCTGTCAATAAGATACATCAATGACCGTTTCCTCCCGGATAAGGCCATTGACCTGATTGACGAAGCAGCAGCACATTTAAGGATAGAAATAAATTCAAAGCCCGAGGAGATTGATGTACTCGACAGGAAGATTCAGCAGCTGGAAATTGAAAAAGTTGCTTTCAAGAGGGAGAAAGAGAAGGACCGGGTTGAAAAGATCAAGGAGCAACTGGCTGATCTGGAGGATGAAAGGAAGCAACTGACTGCCCTGTGGGAAGAAGAGAAAAATGTTGTAAACGAGATACAGAACATTAAACAGCAGATAGAAGATTACCGTTACCAGGCTGAAAAGGCAGAAAGGGAAAGCAACCTGGCGAAGGTGGCAGAGATAAGATACGGCCTGCTTCCAAAAGCAGAAGAGAATCTGAAAAACGCCATTGAGAAACTACAGCATTACGAAAAAGACGGCAAGAGGCTGGTAAGGGAGGAAATTACATCTGAGGATATTGCCGATATAGTATCCAGGTGGACGGGAATACCTGTTACAAGGATGCTTCAAAGCGAGAAAGACAAGCTTTTACTTATTGAGGAGGAGCTGCATAAAAGGGTTGTTGGACAGGATGAAGCCATTGAAGCGGTTGCGGCGGCCATCAGGAGGAGCCGTACAGGCCTCTCGGACGAAAAACGGCCTGTCGGATCTTTCCTCTTCCTGGGCACAACGGGAGTGGGTAAAACAGAGCTGGCAAGGGCCCTGGCCGAATATCTCTTCAATGATGAATCGCTGCTTACCCGGATTGATATGAGCGAGTACCAGGAGAGGCATGCCGTGTCACGCCTGGTAGGAGCTCCTCCCGGATACATAGGCTACGAAGAGGGAGGACAGCTTACTGAAGCCGTCAGGAGGAAACCCTACTCGGTTATACTGCTTGACGAGATAGAGAAAGCTCATCCCGATACATTCAATATTTTGCTACAGGTTCTTGAGGATGGCAGGCTGACCGATAATAAGGGAAGGATTGCCAACTTCAAAAATACGATAGTCATCATGACTTCAAACCTCGGGTCCGATCTTATCAGGGAAAATTTTGAAGATTACACAGAAAACAATGCAGAGGAGATAATTGAAAAAACGAGGATGCAGGTTTTTGAAATCCTTAAGAAAAGTGTCAGACCGGAATTCCTCAACCGTATTGATGAACTTATTATGTTCAAGCCGCTGACAAAGGAAGACATAAAGGGTATCATTGACATACAAATCCGCAGGCTTAAGAAAATCCTGGAGAAGCAGGATATAAGCATCAGTGTAAGTGACAGCTGCATAAGCTATCTCCGGGACAAAGGCTTCAACATACAGTTTGGGGCTCGTCCGCTAAAGAGGCTTATTCAGAAAGAGATAACAGACAAAATATCACTTGCCATCCTTAAGGGTGATATAAAGCAGGGAGATTCGGATATTATTATCGACAGTGACGGAAAGGAAACGCTCATCAGGAAAGCTTAAACACTGGGTGGAAGGGCTGCCCTGCTGCCTATCTCACCCGGTGAAACATCCTCCTGAACCTTATCTTCTTAAGGCCGCTGGCTTCCTTGTCAACTGACAGCCAGATAAATTTAGGTTCGCCCACCACATGATCTTCAGGAACAAAGCCCCAGTAGCGTGAATCAGCTGAATTATGACGGTTGTCACCCATCATCCAGTAATAATCCATAGTGAAA
>JAZBOI010000049.1:0-6676 GCA_036351095.1 Bacteroidales bacterium
TATCTATGTTCCTGAACTGGATGAGCATTACCATTCAACTTTCGGTGCCATAGAGGAATCGCTGCACGTATTCATCAATGAGGGCTACAGGTCAGTGAGCAGCGATCCGCTTGCCGTTTTCGAAATGGGTTTTGGGACAGGTCTGAATGCCCTGCTTACCCTTTATGAATCGATGAGGGACGGTCGACAGGTTGATTATGTGAGCGTGGAAAAATATCCCCTTGACAGGGATATCTGTAACAGGCTCAATTATGAAGAATTCTTCCCCGGATATAAAAAATCATATTTCAGCCTGTTACATGAATGCAGGTGGGAAGAAAACTGCAGGATAACTGACAATTTCTGTATCCATAAGCTTCAGGCAGACTTTCATGATCTGCATATTGACAGGCTTTTTGATATTGTCTATTATGATGCATTTGCACCCGGCAAGCAGGCAGAAATGTGGTCAACCGACATCCTGTCAAAAGCAGCGTCCCTGCTTAAACCCGGGGGAGTATTTGTAACATACTCAGCAAAAGGACAGCTGAAAAGAGATCTTGTCTCACTCGGTTTCCGTGTTGAGCACCGCCCCGGCCCTGCCGGTAAAAGACACATAAGCCGGGCTGTTAAAAAAGATGATTAATTTTCACATTTCTTTAACTCTTTATCCTATAAGAAAATATTATCTTAGCGCAGAATTTTAACCAAAAAAATAAGATACATGAAACTCAATGTTTTTGTTATTCTGGCATTATTTGCAATCATAGCAGGTGCATGTTCAAATAGCGATGTAAAAAATCTGAAGCTGGAAAACGAGGATGATTCCCTTGCCTATGCTTTCGGTGTCGACATCTACAATAATCTTAAGAGCAGGTCGGAGATAGAAGTGGACCCGATGTACCTGGCCAAGGGGATGCAAGATGCCAAAGAAGGTAATTCAATCTTCATTGATGCTGCAGCCAGCGGTTATATCATGATGGTTATGCAGGAACGCCAGGAAGAGCAGCTTGAAGATCAATATAAGGATTATATAGCTGAGAATGAGGCATTCCTTGAAAAGACTGCAGAAGATGAAGGTGTGGTAACTACTGAAAGCGGACTGCAGTACAAGGTGATCGAAATGGGTGAAGGCCCCAAGCCTGGGTTCAGGGACACTGTACTTGTACATTATGTCGGCAAACTTGTTAACGACACAGTGTTTGACAGTTCAGTAGAAAGGGGAGAACCCGCACAATTCAAAGTAAGTGCCCTTATTAAAGGATGGTCTGAAGGACTTCAGCTGATGCCTGAAGGCTCAAAATTCGAGTTTTATATTCCCTATGAACTGGGTTATGGGACAAGGGGTGCCGGTCAGGATATCAAGCCCTTCTCAACTCTTATCTTTGAAGTTGAATTACTGGATGTAATAAACAAAGAGGAATAGGAGATGTCTTTCGAACTTTCAGGTAAGGTAATTGAGGTTGGGCCCGTTCAGCAGAAAGGAGAAAGCTTCAAAAAAAGGGAATTTGTTATTGAGGTGACAGAAGCTGGCAATTCAGGCCGTGAATTTATTGATTATGTCAAATTCCAGTGTATACAGGACCGGACGGATATTATTGATGACAGTTTCCTGAATGAAAATGTCAGGGTCTCATTCAACATAAAGGGCAACAAATGGGAAAAAGACGGTAAGGTAAACTACTTTACCAACCTTGACGCATGGAGGATAGAGAAGGCAGCCGCCGGCCAGGCACAGGCTGATGATGCCCCTCCTCCACTGCTCGATGATCTCCCGCCGGAGAACGACGATATGGATGATTTGCCCTTTTAGCCAGCTTATTCCCCTTTTTTGAATATCTTTGACAGGACACTGACAAGCTGATATACATATATGAATAAGGGCAGTAACATCTACCGGGTATTAGGGTTCTTCTTTCTGCTCACTGCCTGTGCACCTTTATTGCATGGACAGATATGGCTTGAGAAATTAAAGCTGGATAGCAAATCAGCAACTGACTTCTTCGAAGTAAGAAAAGCCGCGGAAGAACATTTCAGGCATCAGAAAAAGGAATATTTTGCAAGGAAATTTGATATAAGCGATAATCCTGAATTGAATTACAGGAGCATAAGGGGCTATATCGAATTTAAAAGGTGGGAGGAATACTGGCAGAACCATGTTGACAGTAAGGGCTCACCCATCAGCCCTCTTAAGGAATACGCTGAATACAGAAGCTTTGTTGAGAGTGGAGCCAAAGGAGCTGAAGCGGAGTGGATAAATATTAACCGCACTTCTGCACCAGGCGGTTACTGGGGTATGGGAAGGATAAGAGAAATAGCCTTCCACCCTGATGACCCGGATACTTTCTGGGCTGGTGCCGACCAGGGTGGTATATGGAAGACAACAGATAACGGCCTTAGCTATATACCTGTTGCAGACGACCTCCCCTTCCTGAAAGTCAGTTCAATATGCGTAAACCATGAAGACCCGGATATAATATATATGTCGGGTGGAGGTACTGACGGAGGCTGGTGGGACAGGACCATTGGTGTTTACAAAACAAGGGATGGGGGCAGATCATGGGAGGCAACAGGACTCAGTGCACACCTCTCAGACTATGAATCATACAGGAGACTGGCTATGTCACCCGATGACCCTGACCTGCTGCTTGTAACAGGACGGGAAGGGATATACCGCACAGCAGACGGAGGGGCGACCTGGAGCAAAAGAGCCGGCGGAGATCATTATGACCTTGTTTTCAAACCTGATAACGGCAACATTGTTTTTGCAGGCTCAGGTGGCAATATCAAAAGATCAACGGATGGAGGCCTTAGCTGGATGACTGTCACCAATAACCATTATGGCGGTTACATGAGAAATATTGCAATATCACCGGTAAACAGCAGCTACATGACCGCCGAGCTGGACGTATGGTTCAATGATGTGAGGGCCAGCATAATATATGCTTCAAGGGACGGGGGAGAATCATGGACAGAACAGTCATCCATGACAAATGACCCCGGGGGTACTATAGCTTTTTCCTCAAATGATACACTTACACTTTACAGGGGATGGACAAAAATCTTTAAATCAACAGATCTGGGGAAAACATGGACGCAGATCACTAACTGGTACAATAATAATGTCCATGATGAAGTTCATGCTGACCATTTCAGGATAAAAAAGAACCCGCTTGTAGACGACCGCCTGTATTTCTGCAATGACGGCGGTGTGTATATTTATGAAGAAGACCGGGACGAATGGATCGAAAGATCTGCCGGATTGATAATATCACAGTACTACAGCATCTCATCATCACAATCTGATCCTGTTGTGCTTCTGTCAGGATCACAGGATAATGGCGGATGGTACAGGAACAGTAATGGCTACTGGAGAACAACCAATGGTGGCGACGGTATGCATACCTGGCAGCACCCGACAAATAACAGCATAGGTCTGAGCTCTTACCCAGGCGGTAAACTTTACAGGACTTCCAACACATGGGTTAGCTTCACTGCCATACATACCAATATTGATCCTGAACCTGTCAGCGGCGACTGGAACAGCCGCTACGCTGTCGATCCCAATAACAATAATATTATTGTCACCGGTTGCTATCCTGATATCTTCAGGTCTGACGATATGGGTAGCTCATGGAAAAAGATTGGGGATAATCTTGCAGGAGGCAATAACTTCCATTGCGTTGTTATACCCGAAGCAAATGCAGGGTATATATACGCATCAGCCGAAAACAGGATATACAAAACAACGGATACAGGCAACTCATGGCATTCATGGGCTCCTTCCCCCGAGAAGATAAAGGGCATTGCCGTAAGCCCGTATAATGCAGACCATGTCTGGATAGTAACAGGCGGTTATTCTGCAGGAGTGAAGGTATTCAGATCATATAACGGCGGCATGACCTGGGAGAACATATCCGGATCACTGCCAAACCTGCCGGCCCTTTCAATAATTTATGAGAAGGGAACAAATGACGGTATCTATATAGGTATGACTTACGGTATTTATTACCGTAATAACACAATGGATGACTGGGTGTTCTATGGACATGACATACCTAATTGTGAAATACGTCATCTCGACATTCAGTATGAAAGCGCTAAGATAAGATGTGCCACCTATGGAAGAGGCATTTATGAGGCTGATCTTTATCCGCTCGATATTGATAGCCCTGAAGCCTTTTTTGAAATGAGCTCAAAAAACATCTGCCTGGATGACAGCATCATCTTCTTTAATAAATCAGTCAATGCGGATCGTATTATATGGGACTTCGGTGACGGTAATACAGCTACATCAGATACCATATCCTATGTGTATGACAGACCCGGAACATACAACGCAAAACTTACGGCTTTCAATGACCAGCGTGCCGATACACACCAGGAGAGAGAGATCAGGGTAGAATCATATATTGACCCGCTGAGAATTGGTCCGCCTGACCAGTCAATGGGATCAAAGGACGTTTACAGTGGTGATGGTGCGGGAATCATATTTAATGCAGGCTTTCCACTGATACTGAAATCGTTTGTTACCTATGCCGCTACTACGGGGACACGCACACTGAAATTAACTGACAGTAAAGGGAATATCCTTTTCACCAGGGAAATTGCCCTGAAAGCAGGAAGAAATTTTGTTACTCTCGACCTGGAGATTGAGCAGGGTGATGATTATGCCCTCACATTCGAAGGAAACACCTTCCTTCTTATGAATACGAAGGGGGCTTCCTATCCATACAATAAGTATGACCTGTTTTCCATTACAGCCAATACTTCTTTCGAACCCGACAGCTATTACTTCTTCTATGATCTGGTTGTTCAGTACATGTGTTGTGATCCTGCCTTCCTTCCCCCGGTTGATGAAAGCACAAATATAGCACTTGATAACATTCTGGTTTATCCAAACCCAGTATTATATGAATTCTCTGTTGAGATAAGGGGCTTTCAGCCTGAGGAAGAATTATCCCTGAGGATTATCAGTCTTACAGGTGATGTTATATACCGGGAAAATATCTCTACCCGCAGAAAATTACAATTGCGAAAGAGCGATCTCGGGATTTCCCATGGCATTTATATCATCGAAGTGACCGGTTCATCTTCAAGCAGCTCATCCCGTATTGTCAGGATGTAAATAATAATTATTATTCCACCGTAAGCGATTTTGCCAGGTTGCGGGGCTGGTCAACATTGTAGCCTCTTAAGGACTACCTGACGTTTTAATAATTCCTATTCCACCGTAACCGATTTTGCCAGGTTGCGGGGCTGGTCAACATTACATCCCCTCAGCAGTGCTACATAATAGGCAAACAACTGCAGTGGCACCACCGATATGAGAGGTGATACGATATCAGGCACCGACGGTACCCTTATCACATCATCCACAAGCTGTGCCGCCGCATCGTCATCCTCGTTGATAATTGCTATTACGCGACCATTACGCGCCTTGATCTCCTTTATGTTGGACATCATCTTTATCCTGCTTTCCTGGTCAGTTAAAACAACAAGCGTCGGGAAATTAAAATCGATCAGGGCAATGGGCCCGTGCTTCATTTCAGCACCCGGATAACCTTCAGCATGTATATAACTTATTTCCTTAAGCTTCAGGGCTCCCTCCAGTGCGGTAGGGAAATTGAGTCCCCTGCCCAGGAAAAGGAAATTATTGCTGAATGCATATTTTGATGCCAGCTCGGAGATCCTGTCCGCAGAGGCAAGGACCTGCTCTATGCTGGCTGAAATATCCCGGAGCGCATTGCTTATATCCCCTATCGTACTTCCATTTCCCTTTATTCCTGCAAGCAGGGCGGTAAGCCTTGACAGCTGGACTATCTGGGATGTATAGGCTTTAGTGGAAGCCACACCTATCTCATCACCCGCTTCCAGGTATATCTGGAAATGAGTGTCCCTGTCGAGGGTCGAATTCATGACATTCAATATACCGAGCGTTATAGCACCTGCTTCAAGGGCAAGTTTGTTTGCAGCTATGGTGTCAGCCGTTTCGCCCGATTGCGAAATTGAGATTACAAGGTCTTCGGGCTCGATAACGGGATCCCTGTACCTGTATTCAGAAGCGTATTCGACATTCACAGGTATCCTTACATGCTTTTCTATAAGGTATTTACCAATGAGACCGGCATGCCAGGAGGTGCCACAGCCAAGTATGGTTATGCGCCTGATGCCAGGCAACATTTCTGCCAGTGACCTCCCATCTGCTGTCTGCCCGCTTATCGATAAAACAGAAGCTGAAAGTTCGGAAATAATCCGGGGCTGCTCGAATATTTCCTTCTGCATGTAGTGATTAAATCCCGAATGATCCGGGCTCTTCTTGCTGACATTCAAAGTGCTTATCTTCAGCTCCTTCTCCTTACCCCTGCCATCGAATACTTTTACACCCAGCTTACTGTCGGCAATGATAATATCATCATTATCTGGAAAAACAAACTGTCCTGTATAATCAGCTACCGCGTAAATATCAGAAGCAACAAAATAACCGGTCCGGTCAATGCCCAATATCAGGGGGCTGTCTTTCCGGCAAAGGGTTATCCTGCCCGGCCTGTCCTTTTCCAGTATGGCCAGGGCATAACTACCTTCAATTTTTTCAAAGGTCCTGAGCAATGCTTTCAGCAAATCACCGTCACACAGTTCATATTCATAATCAATAAGATTGAGTAATACTTCCGTATCAGTCTCACTGACAAATGAA
>JAZBOI010000050.1:0-3441 GCA_036351095.1 Bacteroidales bacterium
ACCTTTACCCTGCAGTTTCCGAAATTATCTTTCTTTTTTCCGGAAAATCAGCACTTTGTAGGTAAGTTTTATATACTCCCGATTGGACTTCATCCTGCAAAAATTAGAAGTACACCAACTGATTATAACCTGATTGACACATCTTTTGTTGCAGGCATGCTTAAGAACAGGAATAAATTTGACCATAAGGGCAACTTCGGGCACGGACTGATGGTAGCCGGCTCATGTGGAAAAGCGGGGGCCGCAGTTCTTTCCTCGCATGCTGCCCTTCGGACGGGCATAGGACTGTTAACCACCCATGTGCCCCGCCCGGTTGCAGAAGTTATTCATGGTTCATTGCCTGAGGCTATGGTTCAGTGCGATCAGTCTGACCTTATGGTCACCGAAGTTCCGGAGCCGGGTAAGTATGATGCCCTGGGTATCGGGCCGGGTATCGGGACAAAGCCCAACACGAGGAAAGGACTGCGTGAGCTGCTTGAGAAATATAAGGGCCCGATGGTTATAGATGCAGATGCGCTGAATATCATTGCAGATGACAGGGCCTTAATGGATATGCTTGGAGGAGAGACAGTATTAAGCCCCCATCCCGGTGAATTCAGGAGACTGACCGGCTCTGATGAAAAGGCCTTTGGCCGCCTGCTTCTGCAGCAGGAATTTTCAAAAAAACACAGCTGTGTTATCGTGCTTAAAGGAGCACATACTTCCGTCAGTCTGCCCGATGGCAGGGTCTGGTTTAACAGCACCGGAAATCCGGGAATGGCCACTGCCGGTAGCGGGGATGTGCTGACGGGCATGATACTGGCATTGCTTTCCCAGGGCTATAAAGCTTCGGAGGCAGCTATTGCAGCTGTTTTTATCCATGGCCTGGCAGGCGATATAGCAGCTGAAAAGACAGGCTTTGAATCATTGATAGCCTCGGATATTATTCATAATATTGGAAGTTCATTTAAAAAGCTAAGGGAATTTAAGAATCAATAAAGAAAATGACATGAGAGCAAAAGTAAAATACATGGTGATCGTTTTGTTAATATTCTCACTGTATGCCTGCAGCGTGAAAGAAGTGCCTGTTAAGGTAAATACGCAGGTGCTCCCGCTGGGTGATACCGTCAGACTGCACGAAGGCAGCCTGGTTTATGCACTTCCGCAGACCGTGCTGGATTTTACTGTAATTGCTGAAAAAACTGTTCAGAAAGCCGGACCCTATTATCAATATGCCAATGAACTGCTTGGCTTACATGATGTGATAAGCAGTGACCAGGTATTGTGGACAATAAAGGAGGTAAAGATCAATGCTGTCCAGGAGCTTGATCCATCCGAGTTTTATGTTATGAAAAGTGACGGACTTATACAGACCAATGCAATAGGCATGATTAATGCCGGCTTAATAATGGATGTAAACCCTTCTGTGTACAGGAACAGGGAATTTGACAGCCGGAACTACAGCACTGAAGAAAGGCAGATAGTATACCGTGATATGGGGTCCGATATATACTATAACATTGAGCAGGATACAGCCTACCGCGTGGTTGATGTCGATACGGCTTTTGTCAGGATACCCTATGTCCTGGAAAGGCGCAGGCAGCTGAGCCTTTCCGAACAGGCCGAACATACGGCAAGGATATTGCTTGAACTGAGGGAAGGGCGACATCTTATACTGACTGGCGAAGCAACAGTTTTCCCGCAGGACCGGGCGGCCATTGATGAAATAAACAGGCTGGAAGACCAGTATATAAGCCTTTTCGCAGGAAAATCATATACCAGCGAGGTGAAATTCAATTTTTCTTTCGTCCCGGACCCGGGTATGAAGAATAAACCTGAGGTTATTTTCCGTTTTTCACGTGAAAAAGGTGTGCTGGATGCAAGTGATCTTACCGGGAGGCCCGTAGTGGCTGAGATGATGACAAACAATGATCTTGCACCGGTTAACATGACAGCTGATCCGCAGGGAGCGAACACCTACGATAAAATATTTTACAGGATACCTGAAATAGTGGATATCAGGATTACCGACGGCAACAGGAACCTGGGAGGCAAGCGACAGCTTATCTACCAGTTCGGCAAAAAGGTGGCACTGCCGGCAAATTATATACTGGGTAAATAGAAAACAGGAAAGCAGTATTAAAAAGCATTTTTTATTACATTTACGCTCTATTCGAAAAACTAAACTAAAAAAATCTTATGGAAACTGTAAAAAAGACTATGCGTGATTCAGCCGGCATAAGGTGGACCATGCTTATACTTCTTAGTGCCCTTATGTTTGCAACCTACTGGTTCCAGGATTTCTACGGAGGTCTGAAAGGATTGATGGAGAGCGAACTGGGATTTACCAGCGAGGAGTTCGGAAGGGTAATAGGGCTCACTACCATCGCCAATATGTTTGGTATGATAATCGTTGGCGGAATAATACTCGATAAGTGGGGCATACGGCTTGCCGGGATAGTATTCGGTGGACTTGCAGCTGTGGGTGGTGCTTTGAATGCCCTGGCAACTGCAGGTGTTTTTGGTGAGGGTCATGATATCCAGTTAACGATGATGATAGTTGGTCGTATCCTTTTTGGGACAGGGCTGGAAGTGACATGTGTCGTTGCAACACGAACAATAGTAAAATGGTTTAAAGGTTACGAGCTTGCCCTTGCCATGGCTATTAATGTTGGATTCGGGCGACTGGGTTCGGCCCTGGGTATTGCAATATCCCCGGACATAGCAAATGGTCATGTTGCCCCCGCTGTTACCTTTGCTGCCACCCTTATGGGTATTGCTCTTATTATCTTTATTATTTACAGTTTCTTCGATATAAAGGTTGACCGTCAGTCCAAAGTGGCTGCCCAGGTGGCTGAAGGTGATGAAGAAGAATTCAGCTACAGGGACCTTATTAAACTGGCCACCAATCCGTCGTTTGTTTACATAGCATTGCTCTGTGTTACTTTTTATGCTGCTGTATTCCCTTTTATACAGTATGCGCCGGATATGCTTGTGAATAAATTCGGCTTTTTATATAACCTGCCGGCTGACGGCAGCGGGGATATAATACTGTTTGGGAGCAAAGCGCTTGGCAATGCCAGTATTTACATCGCTTTTTTCCTGTTTGGAATAATGTTTTCTGCCGTACCTGCAAACCTGAAAAGCAGCAGGGCACGATACACAACAATGATAGTGGTGGGAATACTCTTTGTACTTTTTATTTATGCCCTCAGGGATACACTGGGACTGTGGCTTAACAATGGTCCTAAAACAGCATCATTAATTCCTCTCGGGACAATATTGTTCACACCTATTTTTGGTAATTATGTGGATAAGAAAGGAAAGGCAGCATCACTGATGATCCTTGGCTCGGCACTCCTTATTTTTGCCCACCTTGCGCTGGCACTTACAGGAATCAGGATAATGGCCTACGCAGGACTGATCAGCCTTGGTATTGCTTTCTCGCTTGTGCCTGCAGCC
>JAZBOI010000051.1:0-5595 GCA_036351095.1 Bacteroidales bacterium
CGTTTCAGTTGATCCTACCTGCTGCATGTTGCCGTCAAGATAGCTGTACCTGTCATATTCCACTGTTTCAGAGCCAAAATATAAGGATATCTCCGGTAATATCCTGAATTTAACCTTATTACCCAGTTTTAAAAGTGTGAAATTACCGTAGAGGTCGGCAGACAGCTGCGAACCGTATTCGCTGCCCATAAACAGTGAATAGTCGAGCCTGGTTCCTACCGGTCCTGCTTTAAGACTTATCCCGGCCCCTGCCGAGCCCGTATAGACTGGCTCATATTCGCTGTCGCTAATATTATAAAAATACCTGTTATAGGATACCCTGTACCTCAGCCATTTTTTCTTCTTCAGACTATTGCTGTAGCCAGCCGTTAAAACCGTGGACCTGTAGGAAGGATCCATCTGGCTGTACCATGCTCCTGATACCCCAAAGTTGAAACCGAGTGAATTGATGTAAAACAGCTGCCCTGCCATGTTATACTGGTCAGTTCCTATCTCCCGGCCTGCATATGTGGTCTTGCTGTCGTAGCCAAGCCTTGCATAAAGGAAGTGATGAGTCCTTGTCATTTCTGCAAGCATAAGCATTATCTCATCATCATTGTTGAAGAACATGGAATCAAGTATTGCATCTATCTTATCATCCTGGGCCGAGACATAGTAGCAGCCCGGAAGGAGTGCAGCCAGCAAACCAAGTCTGAGTAATATATTTCTTAATCTGATTTTCACTTTTCAATAAATTTAATAAAAACCCGGGATGCATAATGTCATCCCGGGAATTCAATAATACTAACTACACCTTAGAACCCGTTTCCGTTACCTTTTCCTTTTCTGCTTCCACCTTCACCGATACTGTTTTTCACTTCTTTGCGATGCTCATTTCTCTGCTGTTGTGCCATTTCACCGCGCATTTCCCTTCTCTGTTCTTTTATTCCTTCCAGGTTGCAGTCAAGCAATGCCATCTGTTCCTCGCTCAGAGTTTCCTTCAGTGCTTCCATTCTTTCCTGCATGCTCAGTTCGGTATTTTCAAGTATTGCAAGCTGTTCTTCGCTGAGACTTGCCTTGAACTCATCCCTGAGCATCTGGGCATTCTGCCTCATCTCCTGGATCATAGCCTGCTGTTGCTCATTTACCCTGTACCTGTTCTGTTCCTTGCTCTGTTCCTTAACTGCAGTGGCTACCTGGTTCCGATTCTGTTCCTTTACAGCAGTAGTAACCTGCTTCCTGTTCCTGACCTGTTCTTTTGCTTCGGTGGCTTCTTCAGTTTGTGCCATTAATGTGCCCCCTGCAAAAATTATTACGGCTGCGATTGCAAATAATGTTTTAAAATAAGTTTTCATGGTATTCCGTTTTTTTATTAATACTCGTGGCAATTTCAATCACTTTCTTGCCTTTCTTCATTGATATACCGAATTACTTTTATGTTACCCTACCACTTCCGGGTGATTTTTTGTAAATATTTTTATTATACAAGAAAACATGCAGTAAATTAAGGCTTAAGCTCTTCAAAATCTCAGAAGAGTGTGAAACTTTAAAAAGATAAGTTAAGGAAGAGGGTCAGTGTACGGGGCACTGCTTCAGCATGCAGGTCAATTGTTTCAGTTTCTTCAGAGGGTATGCGTACAAAATTGGAATACTTGATGTTCTCTGTATTGAAAACATTGAGGAGCGATACACCTGCATCAAGCTTGTAGGCTTTACGGGAAAATTTGAATACCAGGGCCATGTCAAGACGGCTGTAATCATAATCATCAGTCTGAACAGCATCTGCAGTTCCCGGGGCAGGAAAACCGGAGCCATAAACATAATTTGCGGATATATATGCAGGACGGAGATTAATTATCCCTGCCAGTTTCAGCTCATGTCGCTGGTCATGAAGAGCCCTCCTGTATTCATCCTCCTCGAAATAGGAGAAATACTCCTCGGTCTTGCTCAATGAATATGAAACCCAGGCTGAATGGCCCATATAATCCTTTTTTAGAAACAGGTCAATACCCCTGGACCGGGAATCGCCACTGAATATTGTTCTGTCATTAAGTGTCTCAACATACCTGGTTATTCCACCTGTCTTTTTATAGTATGCTTCCAGGCTAACAAGCAGATTATTGTGGGACCATGACAGACCCGACACATAATGATGTGCATTTAAAACCGGTATATCCTTATTGTCACAAACAACCCAGAGGTAATTATAATTACCGTTTTCATCTATAACAGGGCTCCTTGTGATAAACTGATTATAGATACCCCAGGCCGAATTGAATTTGAACCTGTCGTTTATTCGAAGGGTTGCTGACAGCCTTGGCTGGAGGTAGACTTTTTCCAGTGACACTGGATAATCAAGACGCATCCCTGCTTTTAGAGTCAGTTTCTCCAGTATTGTGAAAATGCTGTTATAATACCCGTTTGGTAACAATATGCTGTTGTCCATGATTATAAAGCCTGTGCTGAAGGTGTCTTCCCTGTGTTTTATCCGGTCCCTCACAAGACCTGCTCCAAATTCCAACTGGTGATGTTTCCCCGGGCGCAAAATATTATCAAGCGAAAAACTGAATTCGTTGATATCCGAATCAATATCCCTGTCCATATCATAGATGACCCTGTCATTCTGTCCCCGCACCAGTTGTCTTATCTCACTGCTCCGCTTATTAAGATAGGACCAGGCCAGTGTAAGATTGCTTACTCCCCCTTCCTTCCATTTTTTTCCGTAAAACAATGAAGCGCCCTGCTGCAGATTCTTTTCATCAAGCTCGTTGAATAAATACTGGTTAATCTGCTCTTCCTCAACCGAATAATAGAAATCATCTGCCCCGGCAAAGAGGCTCATATAATAATTATCTCCATTATCTCCTGTTCCTGACACTTTCAGGTTCATATCCCTGAAAAGGTAATCGGGGTATACGTTCACATCCACATTGGAACCTGACCCGGGCTTCCTCGATCGTGTGCTGAAGAGACTCAGGTTAGTGGAATTATACAGGTCATAGTATGTATGCCGGAAACCTGCAACCACCGAAGCCTTATTCATCAGGGGCACACTTGCCAGGGCATTGACAGTCATATTATTTATACTCAATTGAAGTGCCGGCTTATTCCTGTTACCGTCCACACCCGTGATATCAACTATTCCGCCAACCCTTTCTCCGTATTCCGGGCCGAAACCGCCTTTCATCACCTTTATGTCTTTTGCTATATAAGGATTAACGGAGCTTATATTATCATTGTAATTCCTCAGGCCGAAAATTGTAAAGCCATCAAACCTGACCTGGCTGTGGCCTTCGTAGCTGCCCCATATTATCATATCACCCGATTGCTCACCTGCAGCCAGTATGCCGGGCTGTAGTCGCAGCAGGTTAAACACTGAATTATCGCCGTTTCCCGGGAGGTAAGAGCTTACCTGGTGGTTGAGCCTCAGAACACCCGGACTTGATCCTGCCTGGATGGATTTCTCTACCTGGTATTGTTTTACCACTATTTCTTCAATCTCAATATTCGACGGTTCAAGCTCTATTAACCTGTTTATGCCATGCCTCAATGTTGTGTCAAGCACATAATAACCCAGGTAGGATACTTTTATGTCAAACACACTGTCGCTTATCGAAGAATAGGAAAAATTACCTTTGAAATCGGTGACAATCCATTTCCCGTTTACCCCTACATGTGAAAAAGGAAGGGCCTCAGAGCTATTAGCGTCAACCACCCTTCCGGTTAATATGTACCTTCGTCTTTCTTCTTCAGACCTGTCTTTCTTAGCCGGGTAAATGAGGTAAATATTACCTTGTTTTTCAAAGATGTAGCCTGTGCCCCCGAGCAGGAATAAAAGCATATCATCAAAGGATGCAAAAGTACTGTCAACAGTCACCGTATATTTTGAAAGTTCCCTGTCATCAAATGACAGCTCAATATCATAAATATCCCTTAAGCTTGTAAGGACAAGATTAAGAGTTTCATTATCAAACTCTGCTTTTATTTCCTGCCCGTACAATGGCATAAAGGAACAACTGACTATCAGGGATATCAGCAATGTCCTTATGGTTGATTCAATCTGCATTGACCACTACCCGGTATGTATTTTCTCCTTCTTTAACAAAATCAATACCAAATGCCTTGCACACCAGGTTCATTACTTCATTAACATCCTGTTGCTTGCTGAAATTACCGGTATATATAAGATCCAGCCTATCCGTCCCCTCAATGTTAATACCGTACTGCCTGGCTATTTCATCAAAAACCCTTGTTACGGGGGTGGATGTAAACCTGAAATACCCGTTTCTCCAGTCCCGGTCTGAGGCAGCAGAAGGCTCTTCCATTAAAGCGGGCTCTCCCTTACTGTTAATTATAACTTTCTGTTCCGGTTCCAGTATCACTTCCTTACCTGATATGGCAGAACCTACAAGCACCCGTCCTGTATAGCAGCTTACTTCATATGTTCCCTTACGTGAATAAATATTGAAGCTGGTCCCCAGAACACTTGTGGTTCCCGCTTCTGAGATCACCGTAAATTCTCTGCCGCTGCTTACGTCGAACCAGGCCTCACCCTCGACCTTTAATTCCCTCCTGAAAGTCCACCATAGTGGTCTGTATTGTAGTGTTGTCTCTGCATTCAAAACCACTTCAGAGCCTTTCGGCAATAAGAGGCTTGCCATCTCTCCCGCGCCGGTTCTAACAGTTTTTGAATAAAACCTGATAAAAAATGCGGACCCCATCAGGAGGAGAATAAGAGCTGCTGCACTTAGTCTTATGACAGATGAGCTCAACGAAATTTTCCTGGCTCCAGGCTTTTCGTCCAAACGTGACTGCATGCTTTCCCACACCTCTTCCCTGCTCTTTTCCCAGGGTATCTTCGATTGTGGAAGCCTGTCAAGCACATCCGGTTTCCGGAAACTGCCGCTGGTCTTATTTATTTCGTTCTCTTTCATCCTTTATATTCCAGTGCATCACGTAAAAACGCCAATGCTTTATTCATTCTTTTCTCAACTGCCTTTACACTTATACTCAACCTTTCTGCGATTTCACTGTATTTCAGCCCCTCATTCCTGCTCATCAGGAAAACCGTCCTCTGGTTGTCTGGAAGTGCGGCCAGTGAGCTTTCGTATTTTGCTGTCAGCTCCTCCATTTCAGCCTTCTCCTCGGGTGAGTCCTCCATGTAATCAAGCTCTATCGAATTCACATACTTCTGCTCAAGCTCCATTCGCCTGTACCTGCTTATAAACAGGTCACCCGCCATCTTGTATAAAAGGCTTTTGATCTTTCCGTCCCTGGTCTCAAATTGTTTCTCCCAGACCTGCATAAAAACATCCTGGGCTATATCTGTCGCCAGTTCAGCATCGCCGCAACGGTAATAAATATACGACCTTATAGAGTCAAAATATTTATCAAACAAGCCTTTGAATTCGTCCCGTGTCAAAGTGTCAATTAACTGTTAGATTGTTCGAAATTTTTAAGGGCACCTCTTTGATGTTTTCCCCAAAACTACTAAAACCTGGTAATTCATCATACTCCGGTACTCATTTTTGTTTCAATAATTCAATCCATAAGTATACCGAACATAATCAGTTTTACCCTACCCCCTTTTCAATAAATTTTTGATGGGAGCGATTA
>JAZBOI010000052.1:0-2117 GCA_036351095.1 Bacteroidales bacterium
ATTCTCTGGATGACTGAAACAGTCCTTTCATGCAATATCAGGATGTATCCGCAGTATATAAAAACCATACTTGAGAATCATGGTAACGGAATGGAGAAGGCATCAGTATATTCAGGAGAGGTTGGACATACAGAAATATCTGTGGATGTCACCAGGTATGCATATTTTGCCTATATGCTTTCAGGCTTGCTGAGGAGAACAGGGTGTAAAATCAGGCCCTATGAAATCAATAAGGGAGAAACGGACGCATTACTGGACGATGGAATAAGAATGCTTGAGAAAGCTTTCGAGGGTCACGAAAGTATTGATAAGGCATTAAACGAGATTATGCCGAAGTTTGCGACGATAAAGACGGAAATGACCAAAAAGCCGCTTGTGGCCATTTTTGGTGACTTTTTCGTGAGGGATAATGACATTATGAACCAGGATATTATCCATATCATTGAGAAATATGGGGGAGAAGCTCTCAGCATACCATACAGCGAGTTTTACAAGCTGATAGCCGGCAATGTTATGAGAAGGAGGTCAGTAGACTCAGGTAGACTTGCAATTGCCGGCTACAAGGCTATATTGCAGATACTTAGAGTGCTGGAAAGAAAATATTACAGGCATTTTGAACCCTTCCTGGGAGAGGCAAAGGAATCGAGCCCGAAAGAACTGGAAAAGAACCTTGTGAAATATAATATTGATAAGTATCATTCAGGCGAATCCTTTGATAACATACTGAAGATTTATCATATAATAAACACCTATCCGGGGGTGTCACTCTTTGTGCAGACCAACCCTGCCTTCTGCTGTCCATCGCTGATAACAGAGGCCATGAAGAATACGATAAGAAAAGATACGGGCATTCCTGTTGTGACAGTAACCTATGACGGTACAACGGAGAGTAAGAATGATGTTATCGCTCCTTACCTGCTTGGCTGACCCTTAATGTACCGACGGTTCAAATTTTCAAAGCCCTCCCCGGCTCCAGGGGAGCCTGAGTTTTTAGGTAAGCGTCAAAATAAACTACTCTTTCACCTTATTTTTTGTCGTGTACCGATCAGGAAATAAAGTATTGCTCCCATTATAGGGAAGAAGATCACTATAATAACCCAGATAATCTTATTCGAACCGGTGAATTCATGGGTTAGAATGTCGATCAGTGCAATAAGCGGCAATAAAACAACTATCAAAATGATCAGCACTAATCCAATCGGTCCAACGATGGCAAGATAATTCATTGATTATGGCTTTAAAAATGGTTTATTATTTATGCATTGCTATACTAAGATATGAAGAATTATAAAACTTTCCTGAATAGAACAATTTTTCCTCTTATCTTCTGTCCATGGGCATTGGCTACACCTGCCCGGGATAAGCAGGCAGGGGCTCCCGAAGCAATCTAAAGATCTATCTTCATGCTCTTGCAGTACTCATATCCCACTTTGTATATCTCATCGGCCTTGCTGGCATCAAGAATTTCAAATTTTTCAAGATCAGGGGGGGCAATGACCAGGTCGCAGTTATCCTCAAGTCCCCTTGTAGTTGAGTTAACGCTCAGCTGGAAGGTCCTTGCAGCTATCTGTATGAGGTTTTTAACCTTGTCAGTTTTATTCACCGGGCTGATATTAACTGCAATAATCTTCCTGCATTTACCCTTAAGGGGTTCAACAGGTACATTATCAAACAGGCCGCCATCGGAATACAGTTTACCGTCCAATTCAACCGGGGCAAAAAGGACAGGTATTGATGCCGAGGCCTGTACCAGTTTGACAAGTGGCCCCTTGTTAAAATACTCTACCTTACCCTCCTTGATGTTGCTTACTGCCACATATAAAGGAATTTCCAGATCCTTAAGGTCATCAAACTTGATGTTTTTGGCAAGAATATCCCTTAGCTTGTCGAGGTTAATGAGACCGGTCTTTGGCATTTTTATCTCTACAAAATGAGAAAGTTTCTGTTTTTTAAACAGTTCAAATGCCTCCCTGGGTGTTTTCCCGGAAGCAATGAAGGCTCCGGCTATGGCACCCGCACTTGTCCCGGACAGGATATCAGGTTTTATACCTTTTTCTTCAAGGGCCTGCAGTACACCAAGGTGTGCATAGCCCCTGGCACCACCACCGCCCAGGGCA
>JAZBOI010000053.1:0-4284 GCA_036351095.1 Bacteroidales bacterium
TAGTGCCTGAGGAAAGCTACTACAGTAGCGGTATCATAATCATATTGATGCTTTGTCGGTTCCATGGGCTTGGGTTCAATGAGAAAAGTGCCTTTAAAGCCGTTTTTCCTTCCATAGTCACGCGCCATGGTGAGCATCATGGCCAGGTGATCCACTTCCTTTTGCATGTCGGTGTTATGAAGACTCATATATCCTTCCCTTCCTCCCCAGAACACATAGTTCTGTCCTCCCAGTGCAATGGTGGCATCGATGGCATTCTTAAGCTGCGTGGCAGCATTAGTCAAAACCCTGAAATCGGGATTGGTTGCCGCGCCGTTCATATACCTGGGATGTGAAAAGAGGTTGGCAGTGCCCCATAATAAATTTGTGCCTGTTGAGTACTGCATGTTTTTGACAAGTGGTATAATTTTATCCAGCCGCTTTTCTATTTCAAAAACAGTTCCGTTACCAACCAGGTCAGTATCGTGAAAGCAGTAAAAAGGAGTGCCTATCCTTGTAATAAAATCAAAGGCCGATTCAAGTTTTTGCTTCGCTTTATCGAGCGGGTCTTTCACATTTTCCCAGGGGAATAAACGTGTGGGATCGCCGAACTGGTCAGATCCGTCGCCGCAGAAAGAATGCCAGTAGGCAACCGCAAAGCGAAGATGATCCTTCATCGCTTTACCAGCTATCTTTTCATCTTCATTATACCATTTAAATGCGAGGGGATTATCTGAATCCCTGCCTTCATACTTAATCCTGTCAATACCTCTAAACATGGTGTTATATTTTATTTGTTTATTTTTTCAAGTTCACCCTGCAATATCTCATTCCACTCTATGTAGAGAGATGCATATATTTCTTTTTCCTTCTCCCGGGGATTAATTTCTTCCACAACTTCCATTCCCCTGAAGGCTTCCTCCTTTTCAGTAAAAATCCCTGCTCCGAGCCCGGCTCCCCTGGCAGCACCCGCTGAACCGTCTGTGTTGTAAAGGAGAACTGATGCCCCTGTAAGATCAGCCACCAGTTGGCTGAAAAGGGGACTGAGGAACATATTTGCCTTTCCTGCCCTTATAAGGGAAATGTCTGTCCCTGCTTCCTTCATAATGTCAGCGGCATATCGGAAAGCAAAGGCAATTCCCTCCTGGACAGCCCTGTAAATATGTTCAGCGCTATGGGTATTGAGATCAAGGTTCAGGATTGAGGCACCCATATCGGTATTTTCCAGCAGCCTCTCTGCTCCATTCCCAAAGGGCAGTACCTTCAGTCCGTTGCTGCCCGGGGATACTCCGGCAGCCATCCTGTTCATCTCTTCATAATCTAATCCTGCCCCGGCAACCCTGCGCACCCAGGCATTCATTATACCTGTTCCATTGATACAGGCCAGCATACCCAGGCGCTTCTGCTCTTTAGAATGGTTGACATGGGCAAATAAATTAACCCTTGATCTTATATCTGTCTGCACCCTGTCAGTAACACCATAGAGCACACCTGATGTACCAGCTGTTGCAGCCACTTCGCCCGGTTCCATCACCTTGAGGGAAAAAGCATTATTCGGCTGGTCGCCGGCCCGGTAGCTTACCGGGATGCCACTCTTCAGTCCCATTGCGGCTGCAGCATCGCTACTTAGCTCGCCCTGCAGGGAAAAGACCCCTTTGATGGCAGGGAGTATATCTCTTTCAAAACCGAAATGATCAAGTACCTTGCTGCTGACCTCATGCTCCCTGAAATCCCAGAAAACACCTTCAGAAAGGCCGCCTGCAGTGGTGCATATCTCACCGGTCAGTCGCATGGCTATATAATCACCCGGCAACATGATTTTATATATCCTTGCAAAGTTTTCCGCTTCATTGTCTTTCATCCATGCCAGCTTGGCAGCCGTGAAATTACCCGGGCTGTTAAGAAGATTGTCCATGCAGTACTTATGCCCGATATTTTGATATGCCCTGTTACCATAATCGACAGCACGGCTGTCACACCATATTATTGAAGGTCGTATCACTTCAAGATTGTGGTCGACAGCCACCAGTCCGTGCATCTGGTATGAGATACCTATTGCTGCTATTCTGTCTTTGAGGGATGGCTCTGACCGGAGACAGCTGTTAACTGCATCCGTAAGAGACTGCCACCATGTCCGTGGATCCTGCTCAGCCCAGCCGGGATATAAGGCGGATATTTTCATCTCCTGTGCGGGAGCAGAGGCAGAGGCAACAGGCTTCCCTGTTTCCGCGTTAATAACGGAAACTTTAACAAAGGAACTGCCTGCATCAAGACCGAGAAGATACATATTTGCCAGGTAAAGGACCTAAATATAATCAAAAGCTGAGACGGGTAAAAGAATTCTCCGGGTATTTAAAGAGATTTTAAATCCTCCTGTAAGAGAAATAATTATTCGTTGAGCCAGTTAAGAATCTCCGGATCCGTAGGTTTGGTCCTGGGCTTGATTACTTTAACAAGCTTACCTTCTTCATTAATAAGGTATTTCTGGAAATTCCACTGAACCTTTGAATCTTCAAAATTATTCTGTTCTTTTTCTGTAAGCCATTTATAGACAGGGTGCATATCATCACCCTTAACAGATACTTTTGACATCATGGGAAATGTCACCCCATAATTCCTTGTGCAGAATTCCTTTATGTCCTCATCTGACCCCGGCTCCTGGTTCATGAAATTATTGGCCGGGAAACCGATAATAATAAAATCATCGCCTCCGTATTGCTCCCATAATTCCTGGAGCTCTTCATATTGTGGAGTTAAACCGCACTTGGAAGCGGTATTGACTATCATCACTTTTTTTCCCTTCAGCTGTTCAAAACTGAAATCCTCCCCTTCAAGGGTTTGTACCTTAAAATCATATATTGACTGATCCTGGGAATATAACGAGCTTACTGATGCTGCCATTATCAAAATAAATATTATCCTTTTCATGCTGCCTGGCTTTTAAAATTAATACATAAATAACAGTTGCAGGCTGGCATTTGTTCATGCCCCGGGGCATTGATTTTGTGCTTGCTGCTCCCCCGTCATTAGCGGATATTCAACTGCCACCCGGGACTATCGTTTAAGCCTGAAACATCTACCTGTATCTTAATCTGCCCGAGCGCACCTGTGTAAACCCCGGGTCCGTCCTGCCGCTGAAACCCGGTTGTTTACCCCCTACACTTATGGTGAACCAGCCAGGTTCGGTAATCCTCCTGTTATTTTTATCTATCATGGAAAGGTCCTCTTCCGTGAGGGTGAATTCAACGGTCTTTGTTTCTCCCGCTTCGATGCAGATTCGCCTGAAATTTTTCAATTCCCTGACGGGGCGCGGGGTTGAACCTTTCTCATCGCTCACGTATAGCTGTACCACTTCCTCGCCTGCCCTTTCACCACTGTTGGTAAGGCTTATGCTTATTTTTGCCTCCTCTCCCTTCTTCATTCTGCCGGGCATATTAAGGTCACCGTATTCAAATGTTGTATAGCTCAGCCCGTAACCAAAGGGATACAGTGGCTCATCCCTTAAATACCTGTATGTACGTCCTTCCATGTCATAATCTTCAAAAGGAGGCAACTGATCAACTGATTTATACCATGTTACCGGCAGCCGGCCGGCAGGGTTATAATCGCCGAAGAGAACATCTGCAACAGCATTCCCTCCCTCCTGTCCCGGGTAACCGGCAAGCAGGACTGCATTTGCTTTTTGATCAATATCATTCACAGCCAGGGGGCTGCCATTCAGAAGGACAACAATAACGGGTTTGCCTGTCCGGATAATACTGTCAAACAGTTTCCTTTGTTCTGCCGGCAGTTTAAGATGTGTACGGTCGCCTCCCTTAAAGCCATCTATCTCAAGTGGCATCTCCTCTCCTTCCAGTCGCTGCGACAGTCCGAGGACAAGTATCACCGCATCAGAAGATGCTGCAAGCCTGGCTGCATTACCGGTCATATCTTCTTCAGGCGGAGCCCAGAGGAATTTTATATCAGCATCACCCCCGAGATTCCGGTATATTATTTCCACTCTGTACATCCTGTCTTTCTCAAGCTCTATACCCTTTTCCCTGTGAAAAGCATGATGTGAGCCGTTATAACTAATAAACTCATCACCATCAATAAAGATTTTGTAGTTGGATGAGCCCCAGCTTCCAAGTGAATAGCTGCCTGTAACAGGCGGCTTAAGCCAGCCTTTCCACTTAACGGACCACTTATCATGTGGTATATCAGGATGCGGGCTATAGGTCTCCCAGTAGAAACTGATATTATCATCAACACGTGTAAATACGGGTTCACCTTCACAATCAGGGTTATCATAATATTCTGCATAAA
>JAZBOI010000054.1:0-3789 GCA_036351095.1 Bacteroidales bacterium
CGGACTGGGAGATATTCAATACTGATAATTCTGATTTGCCTGGTAATGGGGTTTTCGCGCTCGAAGCAGACAGCGAGGGTAATATATGGATAGGAACGGTCTATAACGGCCTGGTTAAATACAACGGCAATGATTTTACTGTATATGATACCGACAATTCCGAGCTTCCCGATGATCATATTGAATCCCTCAAACTGGATGACGAAGATAACATATGGATTGGCATGCGCTATGGAGGTGTATCAATGTTTGACGGGACAGAATGGACCAATCATGGAACAGTACTGGAAGGTGCGGTATACACCATAGATGTAGACCGCTACGGTAATAAGTGGATAGGTTTTGCCGGAGGCGGGGTGGCCGTATATAACGAAACAGGCATTGCAAGCAGGGATGACCTCTGCCTCTCGGGCCATCTCTTTCTTGACGGCGGCGATACCCCCCTGGAGGAAAGTACGGTGGAACTCTATCCGCTGGACAGTACAGCTTATACTGAACAGCTTGTACTTACCGGTAACAATAAATATGAGTTCACTGAACTCTGCTATGGGCTGTATACAGTAAAGGTTATACCTGACACACTGAGCTATCCTGAAACACTGCCAACCTGGATGGGATATAAACTCACACGCGCCAATGCGTCGTATATCTCCCTGAATAAAAATATTACCGACGGTGATATGACAGTTGTACAGCGTCCCGACCAGGGAAGCGGTACGGGAACAGTGACAGGTTCATTGCTTGAAATAAGTACTATAAAAAGCAGTATGGCTGTATCAGGTACCGGTGAAAAGAACGGAATACCACTGAAAGATTGCTATGTATACCTTCTTGATGCCGGGGATCAGGCAGTCAAAGCCTTCGATATCACCTCCCAGGAAGGTGAATTTGTTTTCAGCAAGCTGGACGCCGGTGAATATTTATTCTATGCCGACTACAAAGACAGGCATATGAACAGCTCCAATCCCCTGCTGGAAGTGGGAGCCGAAAGCGACAGCATCCATATTGACGCTGTGGCAGGCATTGAAACAATTGACATTCAGGTGGAAGTGATAAGCTACATTGAGACAATCACTGGCGCTAAGCTCAAAGTTTACCCGGTACCGGTAAAAGACAAGCTTACAATAAGCTTCATGAATGATATTTCCTCTGGCCGTATTGAAAAGATAAAGATCATCGATCTGAATGGCCATATATTGCATGAACAGCCTATAACGGCCATGGACGGCTCGGATATTGTGTTGGATATGAGCCACTACGCTCCGGGTATCTACCTGCTGAGAATTGATGGTAAAAATTCATCCCGCTATATTAAAATCATTAAAAATTGAAAAACAGACTATGGTGACAGAATACCAAACGCAATTCTGATGACATAAACGCTTTGATCATTGAACCCATATTACGGATAAATATCACCCTGATAATAATATAAGGCCTGATTAATAAATGCATAATAAACTGAAATAAAATTTGACTTCAGGGGAAATAGAAATTATCTTTACAATAGGTTGATGAGCAGTGACATAAAACATTTATACATCATCTGTGAAAGATCTGCCCTTTCACAATGAATTGACTAATGAGTCCGGGAATAAACCTAAATTCAAATGCATATGAAAAGAAAGTGTTGTTTAATCCTTACATCAGTCATCGGGCTGATTTTACTACTGTATGGATGCCAGAAAGAGCCTCAAAGTACAAGCAAAATTAAAGACGTCGAAGGTAACAGCTATGGCATCATCAAGATAGGAGACCAGGTCTGGATGACGGAAAATCTTCGGGTTGGCACATACAGGGACGGATCAGGCATCCTGTCAAACCTGAATGCGAACTTTGAGTGGGCCTCTGCCGGTCCTGCCTATGCTGTTTATCCTGACAGACTGATTGATGGACTTGATTCAGAGCATGAAGTAGTTGAGGCATACGGGCTTCTCTATAACTGGCTTGCTGTAACTGACCCCAGGGGACTGTGCCCTGACGGCTATCGTGTGCCTACAGAAGCAGACTACGAAGAACTGATATCATACCTGGGTGGCGAGGATGTTGCGGGAGGTAAGTTAAAAAGTAAACGAACCAGCCCTGTTGAACATCCACGCTGGGAAGAACCGAATACCGGCGCTACCGACTCGTATTATTTCCATGCCCTGCCGGGTGGCTTCCGCAGCTTCCTGGGGGGACATGACTATGTCGGGTATGCAGGCGAATGGTGGTGCAGCACGGGACTGGATGAAAATTTCGGGGGCATTATGCTAATATACAGTGATGATGAAAGTGCCATCATAACCTACAGGGACAAAAATACCGGATTGTCTGTACGTTGCATACAGGAGTAGCCCTCGTCCGCCGGTTAAGGTGTCAGCCCGTTAAGAATTATTCAGTGCTTTGTTTTTCCCAGGGAATCGTTCCCTCTTATTATCCGTACTTATAATCAGATAGGGATTTCCCAGGACTTTGGTATTCTTCGGGAATAAAGCCCTGTCATTACCTGTGTTCAGAATCATCAAATGTAAGAATGCACCGCCAGTTTACCGTACATTTTTGACGAAATAAACACTTTTTGATTAATGAACCCATATTCCGGATAAACATCATCCCCATGTTGATATCCGGCTTGATTCTTTGGATTAACATAGGTCGAAACACCTGATTTACTAGCTGTTACGGCTCCTGAGATTTGCATATGATATCTTTTTAACCGACATTTATTACTGCATTGTAAAGGCCGGAATGCTTAGGTATTTTATGTGATGACCTACGATGAATTGCCATATTACGAGAAGGTGTCAGTCCTGGCTCCCGCTACAAGGAAAGGAATTGCGTGGGCCGGTTGCCTCGACGGTGAAGGCAAAGACTGGTGGTACTATCTTGAAGTTGATTATATGGAAAATGGGGCAGGCTCTCCGCATCCCGTTGCCTCCACTGAAACAATATGGGCCAATCGCCATATTGATGTTGGCACAGTTACATATGACCCTGAAAAGAATACCATCACTATCAACTTAAGAGGAGGATGGTCATTGAGAAATATACCCGAACCTGTCAAGATACAGGGATATGACGAAATTCCAAGAAGCACCCCCGGGGCAAATATTTTAAACAGCTACAGGGGAAAAGAGACAAGCATTGAAGTACCGCCTCACCGTTACTATGTAATACACCTGGATGTGCACCTCTGCATCTGAAAATATACTTGTATACTTTTCCCGTCCCTCCTCTCCTCTTTCTTCACACTGAAATAATAAGTTTAGTCAGGGATATTCACAGGAAAATGATGCCGGCATGCGGGCAGGCTAGCTCTCAATGATTGGAAATCCTATAATGTTTATTTACTGAATATCATGTCTTTAGCAAGTAAGATTACATTTTTATTATATCTTGTCCTAAGATTGATTTGCTGAAAGCATCGAAATTGATATACACCAAGCCGAAAATCATGAACCATTGTCTTAGCAGGAAGATAAGGGAATGCCCGATTTCTGCCACATCCCGTGAGATTTTATGCAAAGTATTTGTCCGCTTCTGCTTTTACTGTCTTCCTTTGATCCTGGTGATGCTGTTACCAGCACCTGTTTCAGGACAGGACCGGATCATTTTATCAAAATTTGAAGGTGAGCTAAAATTTGACGGAATAATTAATGAGGCAGGATGGGATAAGATAACTGCCATTATGAATGAGATGGACAGCCTCAGAGTATTTACTTCCCATTCGATGGTCTTTATAGATGCTGAACAGGAAAGATAGACCTAAAAGTAATTTAGATTGATTCTAAGTAAATCGCGCTGTAA
>JAZBOI010000055.1:0-9515 GCA_036351095.1 Bacteroidales bacterium
CACCTGTACGGTATGCAGGGTACCCTCGCTGCCATGCCAGATTTCAACATCAGGATATTCCTCATCAAGGATGGTCGTATCCCTTTCAGGGCGCTCGGGGGCTGTTCCGAAGAATATGCTCCGGCCATTATCAGAGAATGATATCCTGCCGTTTTCACTTATTTTCCAGTCTTCAGGGAAAGCAGGATCAGTGTTATTCACTATCTCTTCGGCCCTGTCTCCTGACCACAGGTAAAGTGAATATTCTGAATCCTTGTCTTCACTGCTTTTGGCTAGGAAGCTTATCATGCCGGCATTTTCATCCATGCTCAACTGCTTGTACTGATGATCACCTGTCATCACTTCCATAAGCTCACCCTCCTCCAGGTCGTACAGGTAAATACCTTTTGTAAACTCCTCTTCATCACCCGTAGACACAAAAATTAACCTGCTGCTCTTTTCGGCAAAATAATATTCGGTAACAAAAGGCCAGCTTATCTGTTCTCCGTTTTCCAGGTTCCTGAGGTGCAGCATATAACCATTTTTACCCGACTCTTCCTTAAGCTTCTTCTTATCGGCATCCCCGCTTTCATCCTCTGCTTTTTCCTCCTCTTTATCCTTTTCTGCCGGTTCAAGCTGGAAGGCAATATAAGGAGCCCATTCTTCAGGTATTTTATAGTTACGGAATTCCTTCAGTGAATCAAGCTTACCCGAGTCTATGTTGTAAATGGCAAGAATATCCCCGGGCATATCTTCTTTTTTGGTTTTTTTCAGTTTTAGCTCCCTTACATGTTCATAGGCCGGTACTACTGTAAAAATCAGGAAGTCTGAATCGCCGGTGATCTTAATATTGTTTCCACGATCTGATTCAAATACCTTGCTGCCATCCTTATTATAGAGCCACACTTTCGGGTCGCCTCTCCATGGTTCTGTCTTATAGGCAATCCAGTCTCCATCATCTGAGATTACTCTTTCAGTTATCCTCTTCCATGACTCAATATCATCGAGTGTAAGAGGCTTCTTCTGGGCTTCCAGCCCTGAGGCAAGAAGAAGAAATAAAACGAGGAAAAAATAAGTACTGATCCTTTGCATGATATGAAAAGTTTAGGTTTACCCGGTAAAGGGCTCACCAGGTAGTTTAATGACTGCTCTCTACCGGGTGCATTATAAAATCTATGATTGAGCATTGAGGGGTGCATAAAATAAATTTATGCCCCCCCTCACGGCTTAATTTAAATGTATGCCCGGGAGTATTATTCCCCCAGTATTTCCGCTACTTTTTCCCTCAGCTCGGGTCCCCTGACGTTGCTTGCCAGTATCCTTCCTTCCTTATCGAGCAGAAAATTAGCAGGTATTGCATTTACAGCATAAAGCTGAGCTGCCTCGTTTTCCCAGTATTTGAGATCCGACACATGGGTCCATGTAAGCTCATCATCCTCAATTGCCTTCAGCCAGTCATCCTTGTCCCTGTCGAGGGATACACCCAGCACATCAAATCCCTTATCATTGAACTCCTTATATACTGCCACCACATTAGGGTTCTCTGCCCTGCAGGGTCCGCACCATGCTGCCCAGAAATCAACCAGGAGTAGCTCAGGTCCCAGGACTTCGCTAAGGCTTACAGGATTACCTTCAGGGTCATTCTGTGTAAAATCAGGAGCAATCTGGCCAATGGCTACTTTCTTGAGTTTTTCAACCCTTTCGTTAAGATCAATAATGATCTGTGTCTCCATCAGCTTTGGATCCAGCCCGGCTATATATTCTTCAATTTCTTCACCGCTGAGTCCATATGAAATAGAACGCAGAACTACAGGTGTTGCATAGGACTGGGGATTTGATTTAATGAAACTGATATTGTATTCTTCCATCTCCTCAAAAAGCAGGTTCCTTTCGTCTTCCAGTTGCTTTGCTTCTTCCTCCTGCTCGTTTTGCCGGGCCTCCCTCATTGCTTCATAAAGTTCCCTGTTACGGTCGTAATAGGGTTGAAGTCCTTCATTATAGTCATCATATTTATCCTGGGTAACTGAACCTGTTACCCGGGCATTCATAAGTGAGTCGGCATGACCGCTTATATTAATCTTTGTATTCTCAAGGAAAAGCATCAGGTAAGCCCTTTTACCGGAAAGAGACAGGTAGTATGTTTCAGGATAATCAACGGATCCGCCTGTTATTTCAAAAGCACCTTCTTCCACCATGGCGGAATCAAGGATAACAAATTCACCTGATTCACGTTTCTGAAGGTATGCCATACCTTCTTCCATGCCTTCCAGTTCACCCTGCACAACATATTTTGGATCAGAGGTACAGGATACAACGAGGGCAATTACCAGAGCAAGTAGCATTAGTTTTTTCATGATATTGATTTTGTTTAAGCAGCAAAAGAAGTAAAAAAAAGTCAATGTTCCTTCTTTTTAAAGTATTTATGCAACAATTCGCCGGCTGCTGAATATGATGTTATCCTTCCGTCATAGAGAGCAGCCTCGAGCCCGGGAAGCATTGAGCTGATATCGGGATGGTTATAAAATGAGGATTTAAGGTTTTCAATAATGCTATCGTGCATTCTTATAAGTGACTGTTTCTTTCTCTTTTCAATAAAAAAGCCGTTTCCTTTTGTCAGTTCTATCTGTTCTTCAATTGTATTCCAAATATCATCTATACCCCTTATTTCAATGGCACTGCAGGTGAGCACCCGGGGTTTCCACCCTGATTCGCTTGGAGGGAAAAGGGTCAGTGCATTCTGAAATTCCCTTTTAGTCATTTCAGCCCTGTGGATATTACTGCCATCGGCCTTATTAATTACTATGGTATCAGCCATTTCCATTATCCCCCTTTTTATCCCCTGCAGCTCATCGCCGGCTCCGGATATCATCAAAAGCAGGAAGAAATCGACCATGGAGTGGACCATTGTCTCTGACTGTCCCACTCCCACTGTTTCCACAAAAATCGTATTGAACCCGGCTGCCTCGCACAGGATTATCGTTTCCCTTGTTTTTCTTGCTACTCCACCCAGTGACCCTGCCGAGGGTGATGGCCGTATGAAGGCCAGGGGATCGGCCGCGAGTGATTCCATCCTTGTCTTGTCGCCAAGTATGCTGCCGTGTGATTTTTCACTGCTCGGATCAATAGCCAGGACGGCCAGTTTCCTGTTTAATGCCGTGACCTTCTTTCCCAGTGTTTCAATGAATGTACTTTTACCTGCTCCGGGTACCCCGGTGATACCTATCCTGATTGAATCTTCCCCGTGTGGCAGGCAGGCCTCCACGATTTCCTGGGCCAGGTCGAAATGTTCGGCCTTATTACTTTCCACGAGGGTTATGGCCTGGCTCAACAATGTAATATTGCCACCCAGTATACCATCGACATATTCACTGACTGAATATTCCTTTCTTTTTCTCCTTATGCGGCCAAGCAATTCCGGGTTAACAGAAGGGGGCTGGGGAACGCCTTTACTTACCGACAGTGAAGATTTCCCTTTGCTTTTTTTCTTATCCTGCATTTATCAACTAGTCACTTTCAAGAACGATGCCGCTCACCACGAGGCTAACCTGGCTTTTCTTCGGGTCATTTGTTATGACTGTAATGACCTTATGCTGCTTGCCCTTGCGCACCCCTGCATCGAAAACTGCTTTGATAACGCTTGATTCACCCGGCTTTATGGTTGTATTGGCAGGAGTAACGGTCGTACATCCGCATGATGATCTTATCTTTCGTATAACAAGGTCGCTCTTACCCGAGTTTTTGAATTCGAACATAATATCAGCCTTCTCTCTCTGTTTGATTTCGCCGAAGTCATAACGTGTATTTTCTATATCGAACACGGGTGCATTCTCAAGTTGCTCCTTTGACCATGAACCAAAATCTTCCACCAGGTTTGCCGAAACAACGAAATAACTGTTATTCACAGCCTCACCATCAATCATTACTCGGATCAGATTGTTCACGTAGCCCCAGTCATCTATTTCAGAGGCATCATATGTGCCTTCGATCACCCCTTTCTCACCCGGTTTCAGGGTAGCAGGTTTGGTCTGGAGGCTCAGGTGTGCGGGCACCCTGTCGAATCCCATTGTTACAGGCTTATCGAGAGTATTGATAATCTCCATCACCTTAATTCTCTTTTTACCCCTTTCAATGTCCGTGAATGCAAGGTGGTTGCTTTTGAACCTCACACCCCCGGCATCAAACCTGTAAATCTCCTCGAGGGTAAGCTCCCTTGGGACCACATCTCCCTCTATAGTAAGTACATGTACCGGTGGTTGTGTATTGGTATAAACAGCAACTGTTTTCTTAAATTTATTGGGCCGGTTCCTGGGGTCATAGGTCACCGCCACATATCCCTTATCGCCCGGCTCAATCGGATGTTTTGTCCATTCAGGGGTAGTGCAACCGCATGATGCTGCAACCCTGCTGATAAGCAGGGGGGATGATCCTGTATTTTCAAATTCAAATTTGATTGTCTGCGGTCCCGCTTCCTCCCTGAACTTTCCAAAGTCATGGCTGGTACTGTTAAACTTAATACCGGCACCATTAGGCTGGGCCGATACCATTATTGATGTAAGCAGAACAATTAAACTCAAATGTATCTTTTTCATCTTTATGGAAAATTTGTTTTTTCAGATATCCTGATTGAGACTATTAATAAAACTAATTAGTTGCATTGATTGTTATTGTATCAGCATAATTTTATTAAGGATAATAAGCAAATAATAATCAAATTACGGACCAAAATTAATAAAGTTTCAGGTTTTTCGCTATTTATTCATAACATATTATATTAGCTTTGTCTGTTCCTACAGGCTTTTGGAATAAAATTTGAAGTCATTAATTCACGAAAATAAAATGTGCGTTTGAAAATCAGAATCAGGCATATTATTCTCAGCATTGTATTTTTATCAATGAGCCTGGCCTTAAAGAGCCAGTTTTACAATGGCCTGCAAATGACTTTCGGTAAAAACCGCCTGCAGCATTACGATTTTTACTGGTCGTATTACCGCTTTGATTATTTTGACGTTTATTTCAACGAATACGGCAGGAACCTGGCCCAGTATACTGCTAAAGTGGCCACTGAAAAGGTAGCAGAGATAGAGGATTATTTTGATTACATCCTTGAAAAAAGACTGATCTTCATTGTATATAATCTCCACCAGGAACAGAAGCAAACCAATATCGGGCTGGTAACAGGACAGGAGGATTACAATATTGGTGGTTTCAACCGTACCATCAAGAACAAGGTAATGCTATATTATGAGGGTGATCATGAAGCATATGAGCAACAGATTGCAGCAGCAATCACCGAAGTAATGATAAACGAGATGCTCTATGATGCCGAACGAAGGGACAGGGTTCCCGGTTCATCACAAATAAGTCTGCCCGACTGGTACCTTAAGGGCCTGGTTAATTATATCTCCCGGGGCTGGGATTATGAAACCGATAATATGGTAAGGGACGGCATACTGACCGGCCGCTATGAAAAACTTAACTTCCTTGAGTATGATGATGCCATTTATGCAGGCCATTCTTTCTGGAGATATGTTGCCGAAAAATACGGCGATCCCATAATACCAAATGTCATATACCTTACCAAAATATATAAAAATGTTGATGACGGTTTAATGTATGTTCTCGGGATGAAGCTTAAAGATATACAGAAAGAATGGTTCGCCTATTATAAGGAATATTACGAAAATATTGAAAAGGACAGGCCTCTCAATGAACCGGGGGAGAAGATACATGAAACAAAAAGAAGGAGAATTATACAGGATGTAAGCATAAGCCCTGACGGGCGCTATGTGGCCTATATTACCAACAACTGGGGTAAGCGTAAGATATGGGTGCATGATACAGAAACAGGCAAAAGGGAAAAGGTCTTTTCCATTGAACCTAAATTTGAGCAGGTCACAGATGTAAGCTATCCTGTTATTGCATGGCACCCGAGCAGTGAAATACTCACCTTTATAAATGAAGAAAAAAATGCCCTGAAAATATATTTTCATCGCATCAGCGGCGGAAGGACCGAAAGCCGTAATCTTTTGTATTTTGATAAAGTGCTTGATTTCGACTATTCCCCTAACGGTAACAGGCTGGTAATGTCAGCCGTGAAAGACGGTCTGACTGACATATATGTTCACACAATAGCCGCCGGTACCAATGAGCAGGTAACAAGGGATGTGGCTGACGACCTTAATCCCCGCTATATGAAGGGAGAAGGAAGGAGGATAATTTTCAGCTCCAACAGGCTTAATGATACTCTTGATATACCCTTCGACCCCCTTGCCGAAACTGCACTGACATATGACCTCTTTACCTATGACCTGGATAAGAATGACGGGCTTGCTATAAGATTATCGGAAGGCAGGTATGAGGAACGCCTGCAACCGCTTGCCGGAAACAATAAGGATATTTATTACCTGGGCGACAGGAACGGGACGATAAATAAATACCTTGCCCGTTTCGACAGCACCATAAGCTATATAGACACAACAACGCATTACAGGTATTTTCTTAGATCTGAACCGGTAACCGCCTATAACAGGAATATCATTGAACATGATATGAGCGGGGGACAGGTGGCAGAAATCAAATACAGGGATGGGAAGTATCAACTCCACACAGGCCCGGCAGCACGGCAGGATCCGCTGCCTGAGGAAGAGCTTGTCACAAGTCCTTTCCGGGAGGAAAGGACGGAAATGCTGCATGCAGCCGACAGTTTAGAGCAATTGAAACAGAGACTGATCGAGCTGGACCGTCTAAGGCGTGATACACTAACAAAACCACTCTATGAATATTATGCCACCGATGAGCCCATAGATATCAACTATTATATTTTTGAGAAGGAGAAAGAAAACTATTACGAGCAACAATGGCGCAGTGAATACATGGATATTGATATTGACACTACAGCTATCAAATTTCCCCTGATAAGGATATATGAAACATCATTTTATAATAATTACATTGCCAACCAGATAGATTTTAACTTCCTGAACCAGTCATACCAGGCCTACAGTGGCGGGGCACCTTACTTCAACCCCGGGTTTAACATGCTGACCCAGATCGGGATAGTCGATCTTTTTGAGGATTATAAACTAACAGGTGGTTTCAGGTTTGCAGGCAATTTCGACAGTAATGAATACCTGGTCAGCCTTGAAAGCCTTAAAGGGAAGTTTGACAAACAGCTGGTATTCCACCGCCAGGCATTGAGCAGTTATAATGACACCGCATACTTCAAGATACACAGCCATAACCTGTATTTAACCTATTCCCGGCCAATTACACCCGTACTGGCCATCAAAGGAACCGTCAGCTACAGGAATGACAGGTATGTAGCCCTGGCAACCGATGTAAGCACCCTCAACGGTGAAGCCATCCACAGGCACTGGGCGGGACTGAAATCAGAGCTGGTTTATGACAATACGCGTAAGAGGGGAACCAATATTTATTTTGGAACACGCTTTAAAATATTCGGTGAATATTACAGGGATATACAGAGAAATAAATCGGATATGTTCGTGGTGGGTGCCGATTTCAGGCATTACCTGCAGATACACCGTGATCTTATATGGGCCAACAGGTTTGCAGCCAGTTCATCCTTTGGGCCCACAAAACTGCTTTACTACCTGGGTGGTGTGGATAACTGGCTTGGATTCCTCTCCAGGGATGTGGAAATGTTCGATCAGTCGGTACGGGTTGACCCGACGGCTAACTATGGCTTCCATACCCTTGCAACCAATATGAGAGGCTTCAGCCAGAACATCAGGAATGGAAATAATTTTGCCCTGATAAACAGTGAAATAAGGTGGCCGGTAATAAGGTATATAGCCGGCAGGCCATTGAAATCAAAAATACTGAATGATTTCCAGATTGTAGTTTTTGGAGACCTGGGAACGGCGTGGAACGGGCCTGATCCCTGGTCAGGAGAAAACAAATGGGATACCGAGGTAATTGAAAACGGACCGGTCAAAGTTTACCTCGATACACAGAGAGAACCGATAGTTGGCGGTTTTGGTGCTGGACTGAGGGCTAACCTCTTCGGTTATTTTGTAAGGGCCGACTGGGCATGGGGCGTTGAAAACTCTATTATACTGCCAGGGATATTCTACCTCTCCCTGAGCCTCGACTTTTAGATCCTATTATTGCTTAAATGGATAAGATAGCAGAAATAATTACACGCAGGGCGGAAGAAATATTTGACGAAACACTCAGGCTGAGGAGACATTTTCATATGTACCCCGAGATATCATTCAGGGAGTTTGAAACATCTCAATTCATCTCCGCCTTCCTCGAAAGTAATGAAATAGAATATGTCAAAAATATTGCCGGCACAGGTATTATTGCATGGGTAAACGGCCAAAAGGGAAAGGGAAAAGTGGTTGCACTGAGGGCAGAAATGGATGCCCTGCAGATAAGTGAGAAAACATCCCTTGATTATAAAAGCAAAAACAAAGGCCTGATGCACGCATGCGGTCATGATGCACACATGGCAATGCTGATGTCAGCCATCATTATCATAAAGGAAATAAGGAGTGAATTCGGGGGAAGGGTGGCTTTTATCTTTCAACCGGGTGAAGAGATGGCCCCCGGCGGGGCTAAACTGATGATGGATACACAGGACTTCAGAAAGCTGGATCCGGACCTTATTATTGCACAACATGTTCTGCCTGAACTGGATGCAGGTAAAACAGGATTCGCTGCGGGAAAATATATGGCCTCAAGTGATGAAATACATATAAGTATTCTGGGCCGCGGAGGACATGCCGCTCTTAGTGATCAGAACAGCGACCAGGTATTGATAGGCAGTGAGCTGGTGATGACCCTTGGAGAAATAGTCAATGAATACCGGAGCGATGAAGCCACAGTGCTGAGGATCGGGCGTTTTATTGCCGCGGGAAGCACAAATATAATCCCTGAAGAAGCCAGCCTCCAGGGCACAATAAGAACTTTTGACGAGAAAGCAAGAGCCAGCATAAAAGAGAGGGTCAGAACAGCATGCAGGCAAATAGGGGATAAATACGGGGTGGAGGTTAAGCTGCACCTGCCTGATGGCTATCCCGTTCTGGTCAACAGCACCGAACACGTAAACATATCCTTTGAACTCGCCAGGTCCATTAACGGTGAAAGAATGGTGGAGAAACTGGGGCCCCGGATGAGCTCTGAGGATTTTGCCTTTTATTCACAAAAATACCCTGTGGTTTTCTACCGCCTCGGGGTGAGAAATAAATCGAAGCAAATAAGCCCATTGCATTCGCCCGGCTTTGTGATTGATGAAAAAGCTATGCTGACCGGGACAAGGACACTGACTTACCTGGGAGTAAAATTCACAGAAGGGCGCTGACACTACTTCAGCTGAAGCAGGAAGAGGCCAGTGGATGGGTAACTTTACCCGGGCCAAAGGTGTGACCTGAACAGGGCCGGCGGGATAAAACAAGAGGCTGTTTTAAAATAGCACTTAATTCTTTTGAATTTAAAAAATATGGGTAATTTTGTAGCATCATTAACATGAATTCATAACTAAAAATAATTAAAATGGCTTACGTTATTAC
>JAZBOI010000056.1:0-5518 GCA_036351095.1 Bacteroidales bacterium
AAAACATCAGAAAACAATATGAGTATTGTCATGGCGGCTCACCCTGCAGATGACAAAGACGGCAAAAACCCGGGCTCCTGGCAGCATACTATAGCGGCAAGAGGCTCAGCTGTTAGCGGTGGGTCGCTCTTATGTATATCAGAGCCCGTATTTGTCTATTATCTCCTGCTTGCTCAGTCCCAGGATACCATGTTTCTTACCCACCTTTATAAAAGCATCAAGGGCTTTTTCCAGGTGATGCATCTCGTGCCCGGCGGAGATCTGTGTCCTGATCCTCGCCTGCCCGTTTGGCACAACAGGGAAAAAGAAACCTATGGCATATATGCCAAGATCAAAAAGGTCTTTCGAAAAATCCTGTGCAAGCTTGGCATTGAACAGCATTACCGGAACAATGGGGCTGTTACCTTCCTTAAGCACAAAACCTGCGTCTGACAATCCCTTTCTCCAGAACTCTGTGTTCTTCTCCAGCTTATCCCTTCTCTCTGTACTGCGGGAGAGTATATCAAATACCTTGAGCACACCGGCCACCACTACAGGGGAGATGGTGTTTGAAAAAAGATAGGGCCTTGCTTTCTGGCGGCACATTTCAACTATTTCCTTTCTTCCCGACACACAGCCTCCTGATGCTCCGCCGAGGGCTTTGCCAAAGGTTGTGGTTATAATATCTATCTTGCCCATAACACCACAGTGCTCATGTGTGCCACGCCCTGTTTTGCCGATGAAGCCTGATGAATGTGAGTCGTCAACAAAAAGCAGTGCATCATATTTTTCACACAGTTCCACCATTTCGCCCAGTTTGGCCAGGTCGCCGTCCATGGAGAATACCCCGTCGGTAATCACCATTTTTATCCTTTTGTCGGCGTGAAGCTGCAGCTTTTGTTCGAGATGCTGCATGTTCGAATGCTTGAAAGTGTCGTGCTCGGCACTGCATAACCTCATACCGTCAATAATGGAGGCATGTACAAGCCTGTCAGATATCATAATATCCTCGCTGGTGAGCAGGGCCTCGAAGACACCTGCATTGGCATCCATGCATGAAGGGAACAGTATGGTATCTTCGGTGCCAAGGAATTCAGTCACCTTATCCTCCAGTTCCCTGTGTATATCCTGTGTGCCACAGATAAACCTTACGGATGACATACCGTAACCCCTCGAATCCAGTCCCTCATGCGCCGCCTTAACAACCTCGGGGTGGGACGAAAGGCCAAGATAGTTGTTGGCGCACATGTTTATCACATTCTTGAGATCTGATCCGCTGGGGAATTCGACCTCAATATCTGCTGCCTGGGTAGAATGGATGAAGCGTTCTTCCTTATAAATGCCTGCAGCCTGTATGCCCTCAATCTGGTTTACATACAATTCTTTTATTCTGTCACTGTAACTCATAAGACCAAATATTTATTTTTTTTCTAGATAGTCGTTAACCAGGTCAACAATTTTATTTACCGAATCAAATGCTTCGGGTGTTGCTTCATCGTCAGGTATGCTGATATGAAATTTCTTCTCAAGGAATACCTTTAGAGAGACCATTGAAAATGAATCAACAAAACCACTTGAGATAAGCGGGGTATCGTAAGTTATCTCATCATCCTCGTCTTCCTGGTATTCATTAATCACGTAGGTGAGAACCAGATCTTTAATGTCTTCCATGTTTATTCTTTTTTATTGTTAAAAATATTTATACCTCTTTTCTAATCGTCTTCCAGGGTGGAGGTATCACCTATCTCCTCTCCCCATTCTTTGGCATGTAATATACGCCTCATTATCTTACCGCTCCTTGTTTTCGGGAGGCTGTCGACATATTCGATCTCCTGGGGCATAGCCAGGGGTGACAGTTTCTTCCTGATAAAGTTCATTATTGACAATTCAAGATCATCGTTCACATCGTAGCCCGGCTTAAGGCTTATAAATGCCTTGACAACCTCCATGTTCACTTCATCGGGTTTCGAAACGACGGCAGACTCGGCCACCGCTTCATGCTCTATCAGGGCTGATTCCACCTCGAAGGGACTTACAAGGTGTCCGCCTGTATTTATAACATCATCGTCGCGACCAATAAACCAGAAATAGCCATCACTGTCGATAGAGGACCTGTCGCCAGCGAGGTACCACCCGTTAACAAACTTCTCCTTATACTTCTCCTCGTTATTCCAGTAGGTGGTCATCATAGACGGCCAGCCGGGTTTAAAGGCTATCAGTCCGACCCTGCCAGGCTCACTGATAGGCTCGTAGGTATTGGGATCGAGCACAACCCCTGTAATGCCGGGGAAGGGCTTGCCCATGGATCCGGGTTTTACCTTCATCCCCGGGTAGTTGCTTATCATCATACACCCTGTTTCCGTCTGCCAGTAAGTGTCGAGGAAGGGCAGGCCGAACACTTTCTCCGACCACACAACAGCCTCGGCATTGAGGGGTTCCCCCACACTGGCAAGGTGACGCAGGCATGTAAGGTCAAATTTCTTTACCAGCTCATCTCCTGCTTTCATCAGCGACCTGATAGCTGTTGGTGCCGAATACCACATGGTGACCCTGTATTTTTCAATGAACCTGTACCATGATTCGGCTGAGAAACCTTTGTCAAGAACACACTGTGTAACACCCATGCTCCATGGCCCGATAATACCGTAAGAGGTACCGGTTACCCATCCGGGATCGGCTGTGCACCAGTAAATATCGTCATCCCTCAGGTCAAGCACCCACTTGGTTGTAAGATACTGTGATATAAGCGAGTAATGAACATGCCTCACTCCTTTGGGCTGGCCTGTTGTTCCCGAGGTATAATGCAATACCGAGGGAGAGTCGGCCTTTGTAGGGTGAATTTCAATATTTTCAACTGCTTCCTCCTCAGTAAGCCTGAAGGCTTTTTCTTTATCCTGAAGGGGCCGGGCCTCATTGTGATCAACAATGATTATATGCTCGAGTCCCGGCAGCTTATCTTTTATCTTCCTTACTTTGCCAACATGCTTCTTCTGGGTTATTATAGCCCTTGTTCCGGCATTTTCAAGCCTCACATACAGCGATTCATCGCCGAAGGCTGAAAAGAGGGGCTGCACTATGGCACCTATCTTCAGAACCCCGAGGAAAGAAAAATACAGCTCGGGGATCTTATCCATAAAAAGGCAAACCCTGTCCTCTTCCTTAATCCCCAGGTTTCTCAGGAAAGTGCCGATGGTGTTGCTGGCCAGCCTGACATCGTTGAAGGTGTACTTTCTTTCTTCCCCGCTGAATCCTTCGTGGTAAAGCGCCACCTTGCCGGCTTTGCCCTGTTCACATATCCTGTCTGAACAGTACCAGCCGATATTCAGTACATCACCTTTTTTATAATCAAGATCTTTTTCAGCAAGAGACCAGTCGAAGTTTTTTACCCTTTCATCATAAGAGCCGATATTACTCATAAGCTTATAGCAGTTTGGTTAATAAAGGCCATTAAGATAATGTTATTTTTGAAAGATTAATAATATACAAGTGTCAAATTTATGCTGTTAGGCAGCAGGGTGCAAAGGAGAATTTACAGGGCTGACAAACTGAATGGATCAGGCTTCAAAGGAGATTTTACAGGCCTGACAAACTTAATGGATCAGGCCACAATTGATAATTTACAGGACGGCGTCGCAGCCTTATGCTGTCAGGCAGAAAGTTTGACAAATGGAAGAGGGCAGACTAATTTGCTTAATATTTCTGGATTATATCTTTGAACTTATTGTGGATGATCTCCAGTTTTTCCACCGAGCGTTTTTCATCATAAATACGTATGAAATCCAGTATGCCCTTTTCATTGTACATTTTGGCCAGGGCGGCATCAAAGGAAAAATCAGTTATGTTGTTACTTACATCCCTGTAAATCTTTTCAAATACATTCCATTCAATTTCCTTTTCAATGTGCAGGTAGGCAAAATTTGGGTTTCCTATGTCAAGAAATATGCCCGGCCTGGCTTCTTCAGTCTTGAAATATTTTGTAACCCTCACTATGCCTTCAAAGGAGGGGAAGTTACGCATTGGCATAAAGCCTATATTCTCTTTCCTGAGTGCACGTATAAGCCTGGGCACGTGTTGATATGATACACACTGTACCCTTATCATGCCAAAGTCTTTGTTAAGAAAGCTGATAAGACCGGGAACAGCATCAAAATCATAGTCAAAATGCTTCTTGACAGCCTGTATTGACCTGATGATCATATCGCTATCATAGTTCTGGTCAGTTATAAGATACATTGACTGGGGTTCCGGTTTATCAGGCACTGTTGACCCGTAATAACCCGAGTAGGGGTGCTCGCAGATAAATACAAGTGCCGAGCTGTCATCGATACGGTCGTTAAGGATTAAGCTCTCTTTCTTTGTGGTTGTTCCGATTGATGAGAAGATGGGAGTTTCCATAAGTGTATTGTTTTGATGTTTTAAAGGGCTCTGTACCAAAGGTATTAAATAGTAAACAATTGAGCGGTCGAAAAGTTCTTCAATTGCATTATCCTGATACACTTAAGGGAGCCCGGACCGGGGCCGGACGCTATTCCCATTCAAGTATGACTTTCCCGGAATTTCCTTTTTCCATTGCATCAAAGCCTTTCTGGAAATCGTCGATCGGGAAGTGGTGGGTGATAACCGGGCTCAGGTCAATCCCCCCTATTATCATCTGTTCCATCTTGTACCACGTCTCCCACATCTCCCTGCCATAAATGCCTTTCATGGTTATAGCCTTGAAGATAATGTCACTCCAGGGCACTTCAAATTTGGAAGGCAGAATCCCCAGCAGGGATATGGATGATCCGTTATACATATTTTCTATCATCTCGTTAAATGCTGCAGGTGCTCCTGACATCTCGAGGCCCACATCAAAGCCTCTCATGCCTAATTTTTTGACGGCATCAGATACTTTTTCCCCCTTTGAAGGATTGACTACCATTGTGGCACCCATTTTCTTTGCTATATCGAGCCTGTAATCACTGAGGTCACTGGCCACCACATAGCGTGCCCCCGCGAACCTGGCAATGGCAACAGCCATACTGCCTATCAGCCCTGCTCCTGTAATGAGCACATCCTCACCTATCAGGGGAAATGAGAGGGCTGTATGTGTGGCATTTCCGAAAGGATCCATAATGGAAGCCCAGTCATCCGGTATACGGTCGTCGAGCAGTATGACATTCTCAGCCGGCAGCTTCAGGTATTCAGCGAAAGCCCCATCAATATGAACGCCTATGCCGACTGAATTCTCACAGACATGTTTTTTCCCGCGGCGGCAGTTACGGCAATGGCCGCAGGCAAGGTGACCTTCACCGGTAACCCTGTCGCCAACCTTGAGATGCCTGACACCGGCACCGGCCGCTTCAATGTGCCCCACGTATTCGTGACCGATGGTCATGGGTGTTTTTATTGTTCTCTGTGACCATTCATCCCACATGTATATGTGCAGGTCGGTACCGCATATGGCGGTCTTTTTTATTTTGATTATCACATCGTTTAAACCCGGTTCGGGCACGGGAACTTCCTGCATCCAGATCCCTTTGGCCGGTTTTGCCTTTAC
>JAZBOI010000057.1:0-9383 GCA_036351095.1 Bacteroidales bacterium
ATAAAGCCGATAGCTGAACTGAAAGAAGAGGCTGAAAGTATATGCGGGAAGCCGGAAAATATTTCTTATGGGGACAAGGTAATTGCAGCCATAAAGTGGGTTGACGGTACCGTCATCGATGTGGTCAGGAAAGTAAATGTTTAACTGTAGCAGGGCTACATAAAATCATAATAATATGAGTATCTATAAATGTTCAGTATGCGGATATGAATATGATCCCGCCAAGGGTGACCCTGAAAATGGTGTCGATAAAGGCACTTCCTTTGATGAACTTCCTGATGACTGGTCCTGCCCGGTTTGCGGATCAGGCACGAATGAATTTGAGGCAGTGGACTAGGCTGAAGGGATATTCTTCAGTACGTCCAGCAGCAGGTCCCAGAATTTCTTTGTTGTATCTATATCAAGCCTTTCCTGCGGTGTATGCGCACCATATATTGTGGGGCCAAAAGATATCATGTCAAGGCCGGGGTACTTCTCCAGGATAAGACCGCACTCAAGGCCGGCGTGAATAGCCCTTACCACCGGTTCGGTGTCAAACAATCGCCGGTAAGAAGCCCTGGTGATGTTCAGTATTTCCGAATTTGTGTCAGGTTTCCATCCCGGGTAACCACCTGAATGTTTTACACTGGCCCCGTTAGCCGAAAATATCGAATTGATCCGGCCGGCGATTTCTCTCTTTGCAGATTCAACCGAGCTGCGCTGGCTGGTTACTATCCTGATCTTTTCCCCTGTAAACTTAACCGATGCCAGGTTGGTCGATGTTTCAACCAGCCCTTCCATATCCTCAGACCATGCTATAACGCCATGAGGGCATTCTTCAAGTGCTTTTAACAGTGATCTTTGAGTTTCAGGATCAATTATATGAGCCACAGGTTTTATAGTATTAACAGAGATACTGAGATCAGGCTCCGTCTTGCTGTACTCTTTCCTGACTTTTTCTGTATACGCTTCTACAAGCTTCTTAATCTCCTCTGCCTTCCCTTTATCACATGTAAAACGTGCAAAAGCTTCCCTTGGGATCGCATTCCTCAGATTACCCCCGTTAAAATCCGATAAGCTGATATTATATGAATCACTTAATTCCTGCAACAAAGCGGTCATTATCTTGACCGAGTTGGCATAACCTTTATGTATCTCATCTCCCGAATGTCCACCATGAAGACCGTTGACACTTATTTTAAGGCTTTCCTGATCTTCAGGCCTGTCCTCTTTCCTGTATTCCATCTCAGCCAGGGTATCCATACCCCCTGCACATCCTATAAAGAGCTCACCCTCATCTTCCGAATCCAGGTTAATGAGTATTTTGCTGTCAAAAAAATTCTTCCCCAGATGAATAGCCCCGGTCATCCCGCTTTCCTCGTCCACGGTGAAAAGGCATTCAATTCTTCCTATCTGTATATCCCTGTCGGCCAGGAGGGCAAGCTGGGCAGCCATTCCAATGCCGTCGTCCGCACCCAGGGTTGTTTCTTTGGCCTTTACCCACCTGTCTTCAATAAAAGGTATTATTGGATCTTTTGCCCAGTCATGCTCGGTTGCTGCATCTTTTTCCCCCACCATATCCATATGGCTCTGTAACAGTACACTCTTTCTTTTCTCATATCCCTTCGAAGCAGGTCTTATTATCAATACATTACCAACGTCATCGCTCCTGTGCTCCAGGTTCTCCCTTTCTGCAAAGTCGATAAGGTATTGACGAATTTGTTCTTCATTTTTTGAAAGCCTGGGAATCTTACATATATCATCAAAGTATCTCCAAACGTTTGCGGGCTCAAGATTACTGAAAATCATATCGGCTAATAAAATTATTGTAAATATATAATGGCCACAAAGGTATCAAAAATTGAATTAAACGAGCGCTTTCCGCGAAGTTTTACTTAAGGCCTGAAGGGCAGATTTTAGATTAACAATTTACCTTTTTTTGTCTGCTCCGGGTTAAAAGCTCCTCCATGCTGTTCTTCGGGGAGAATCAGTCAGATTTAAACATTATTATCTGCATGAGGTATTTTAGCGTAAGAAAAAAATTACTATTTTGACTGACCTATTTAATGAACATTTTAAAGAAAATATACTATGACAAAAAGAAAAATTGTAGCACTGCCGGGTGACGGTATAGGTGCAATTGTACTTGAGCAGGCCATAAGGGTACTTACAGCCGCCGGTTTTGATGCTGACTACGTTCATGGTGATATTGGCTGGGAATTCTGGTGCACAGAGGGTAACCCGCTGCCAGACAGGACTATCGACCTAATTGAGAAGCACAAGATTGCACTTTTTGGGGCCATAACCTCGAAGCCAAAGGATGAAGCAGCCGAGGAGCTGCATCCTTCACTCCAGAATAAGGGATATGTTTATTCAAGCCCCATTGTAGGTCTGCGGCAGCATTTCAGTCTCGATATATGTCTGCGCCCATGCCGCACCTATAAGGGAAATCCCCTTAATTTCATACGCAGGAATGCGGAAGGATCTTTCGATGAACCTAAGGTTGATGTGGCAATATTCAGGCAGAATACCGAAGGGCTATATGGTGGAGTTGAATGGTCCAATCCTCCCTCACTGGTCTACAAGGCACTCATGACACATCCTAAATTCATAAAGAATTTTGGCAGTGTGCCCGTAGAGGAATTAGCTGTTTCAACACGTATCTTTTCTAAAAAAGCAACAGAGAGAATTGTAAGGGCTGCCTTTGCCCATGCCAGCGAATACGGGTATAAATCAGTCACCGTATGCGAGAAGCCGAATGTGATAAGGGAAACATCCGGCATGATGCTCAAGCTGGCAAAAGATATACAGAAGAACGAATACCCTGATATCCAGTTATGGAACACCAATATTGATGCCCAGATGATGTGGCTTACCAAGAATCCTGAAGATTATGGGGTTATCGTTGCAGGGAATATGTTTGGTGATATAGTATCCGATGCTTTTGCCGGCCTGATAGGAGGTCTGGGATTTGCCTGTTCAGCTCAGTTTTCCGCTGATGGCGTAGGTGTGTTCGAACCAACCCACGGGTCAGCACCCAAATATGAAAAATATGATACGCCAATTGTTAACCCGATAGCAATGATCGAATCAGCCTGTATGATGCTTGATTTTATTGATGAAAAGGATAAGGCTGCAAAAATACGCAATGCTGTGGCTGCAGTGATCGAGGAGGGCAAAGTGCGCACCTATGATATGATGAAGATGAAAGGGAGCTCTGATGTTGTGGAGAAAGGTGCAGCAAGTACAATACAGATGACGGATGAAATAATATCAAAACTTTAAACAATTAAGTATGAATGACCAGGTATATAAGCTATGGCCTGAGCTGGACTGGATCGAGGATAGTGAACTAAGGGAAAAAACGGCCAGGGTGTGGGAGATTGCCCTGGAAAGAAGTGTCCTGTCTGCCGATGACCTGAACACAATTCCTTTTACACTTTTGTGCGGACCGGATCTGAAAGTCAGTTTTATGGCTCATAAAAGGTGTGTGGTGCACGTGGCACTGGAGAGTGGCAGGAAGATTATTGATTTTTTCGGGGATGAACTGCCTGTAAATATGGACGTCCTTATTTCCGGTGCCATACTTGCTGATGTGGGCAAGCTGCTTGAATATGTTAAAGATGAAAATGGGAAGGCTGTCCAGGGTAGCTACGGTAAATACCTCAGGCATCCTTTCTCCGGTGTTTCACTTGCCGAAGAATGTGGCCTGCCCCCGGAGGTTTGCCATATAATAGCAGCACATGCAGGTGAAGGAGACCATGTTAAAAGGACTACCGAAGCATATATAGTCCATCATGCCGACTTCATGACCTTCCTGCCATTTAAGAGCAGGTTAGTGGTTTAAGAATTCTCCTGTATTGATCCTGTACAGCTTCTCTGCACCCATCTTATCCACTTTGCGGTCGTAGGTGAGAAGCCCGTTGGTCTCCGTTTCAACATCGGTGATCTGGGTATATACCGATGCGCTGAGACCTTCCTCTTTTACCATGCTGTAAACGAGCCTGTAAAAATCTTCATACTTTTCAAGAAGGGCAGTGACATTATCCATATTCTCATATCCCCAGTTCCTTTCTTCCCATGTATGATCCTGCACCGGAAGGCCCAGCCCGCCGAATTCTCCCAGTACAATTGCCCTGTTTTCTTCTGCTTCGGGACTCCTTGGCTCGGGGTAATGATGTATATCGAGTATATCTCCTGTCCCCCTGTCAGCCCAGCCTGAGGCGCTGTTAACAAGCCTTGTGGGATCAAGTTCCCTGATCAGCCCTGTTATCCTTCCTGTTTCATACTGACCCCATCCCTCGTTAAAAGCAACCCAGACAACTATTGAGGGGTGATTATATTTTGTTTCAATAAGTCGCTCCAGCTCCTTTTCAAATTGTGCGGCAGATTCCTCTGACCTTTCAATATCCTCATCATTGTAGCCCGTGTGTTTATCCCCGTTGGGCATGTCCTGCCAGACAAGGAGTCCCATTTTATCACACCAGTAATAAAAACGCCTGTTCTCAACCTTGACATGTTTGCGCAACATATTAAAGCCCATTTTCTTGATCATTTCCAGGTCGTAACGCATAGCTTCGTCAGTGGGCGGGGTATACAGGCCATCGGGCCAGAAACCCTGGTCAAGAGGTCCGTTCTGGAAAACAAAGTTATTATTCAAAAGAATACGTGTAAAACCGTCTTCTGCCTTTGCGATTGAAATTTTCCTGAAAGCCGTATAGCTTTCTATCCTGTCAATCACTTCTCCGTTATCCAGTAATTCAATTTCAATGTCATACAGTACCGGGCTGGCAGGAGACCAGAGCTCAAAATCTTCCAGGGTGATAGTTATCTCATTGTCTCCTTCCGCTTCGTTTTCCTTCAGAACCTGCCTGTCCTTAAGTATCCTGGCTCTTGTCTTTATCCCGTCGCGCAGATTAACAAGATCCGGTATTATCTTCACTGTGCCCTCATCTATAGCTGTTATTATTCGGAATGACTTCAGGTAAACATCATTGACCGGTTCAAGCCACACTGTCTGCCATATACCCGTGGATGGTGTATACCAGATACCACGGGGTTGGGTGACCTGCTTACCTCTTGCCTGTGTGCCATCACTGGTAGGATCCCATACGCTTACCCTTAACTCATGCTTTTTCCCCGGTCTGACATATTCAGTTATATCAAAGCAAAAAGGATCATAGCCGCCCCTGTGCTGGCCGGCTGCCTTACCGTCTATCCAGACTTTTGTTTCCCAGTCACTGGCTTCAAAATGGAGCAGTATCCTGTTATCCTTCCAGCCTGAAGGCAGTTTGAAGTCAGTCTTATACCACAGGCATTCATCCTCGCTTATTCTCCTTTTCACACCTGAAAGTGCTGATTCGATGGGGTAGGGTACCAGTATTTCACCCTCCCACTGTGCGGGCTCATTTCCTTTCAGGGTGACGGCGTACTGCCACAATCCGTTGATGTTTAACCACTCTTCCCTCAGCATGGCCGGACGAGGATATTCGGGCCAAGGCTTTGCGGGATCAACATCGGCTGCCCACTCTGTAAGGAGTGGATTATCGGCGATCTTCCAGCCTGCCTCTTTCTCCTTAACACATGAAGGCAGGCTTATAAGCAGGATGAGTACAGATAGTACAATTGTTTTTTGCATAACTGTCGGTTTTATCCCAGGTTCATCCTTTCCACTGCTTCCATGTTCCTTTCGTTGGATATTGCTTTGGCAGCAGGTGTATACAGGAAATTAACCAGATCCTGGTGTTTTTCAATGACTTTACCCCTGACAATTTTTACGGTAGCATTAACAAGACCGTTTTCTTCGGTAAACCCTTCATCCAGAACACCCAGAGCTACCGGTAACCAGCGTTGGGGGAACATCTTACCATACTTACCGTTGCTTCGGTACTCATTTATCTCATTTTCTATGAGCATGAGTACAGCACGTTTTCCTTCCTCTGAATTTGCATTTATTTTCTTCTCATCCAGGTAGGCCTTGAGCAGATGCTGGTTGGGCACTACCAGGCCAACAGTATAGGGCTGCTGGTTATTGTGAAGAATGCACTGGTCGATATACCTGGACTGCTCCGTTATTGCTTCTTCAATGCTTTCGGGGCTGTATTTCTCACCGTCATCTGCTATCAGCAGGCTTTTGAAACGCCCGAGCACATATAGAAACCCGTCCTTATCGAGATAACCGAGGTCGCCGGTGTGCAACCACCCGTCCCTTATTGTTTGACTGGTAGCTGCTTCATTTTTCCAGTAGCCGTGCATAACGTTACCGCCTTTGATGACAATTTCCCCGCTTTCGCCCTTTGTCAGTTCATTGCCTTCTTCATCGAGTATTTTAAATTCCATGTTATTGACGAGCTTCCCGGATGAACCAAGCTTATGATCCGTTTTGGAATTGGCAGATATAATGGGAGAGGCCTCTGAAAGCCCGTAACCCTGGTAAACAGGTACACCGATGGCATAGAAGAATTTCTGTAGCTCAATGTCGAGCAGGGCTGCTCCTCCGATGAAAAACTCCAGCTCACCACCAAAGAAATCACGTATCTTCGAGAATACCATCCTGTCAAAGAAATTTACAAGGGGCTTCAGAATTTTTGATGCTCCCGTGCCTTTATTATAACCCTCCTTGTTATATGCCATGGCTATCTTCAAACCCGTTTCGAACATAAAGTCTGTGAACCTGCCTTTTTCCCTTACACCCTTCTCGATATTCTTTCTGAAGTTCTTGGATACCGCAGGGGCACTGAGAAGGATATTGGGTTTTATCTCCCTCATATTATTAGGGAAATTCCTGAGTGTCTCCATCGGTGTTTTTCCCTGTTTGACAGATGCAATGCTGGCACCTTTGCCCATGAAGGCGAAAATGGCAGCTGTGTGTGCAAAACTATGGTCCCAGGGCAGGTAGAGCAGGGTTTTCCAGTATGGCGGGATATCCATCAGGCTGTATGCCTGGTAGCAGTTGGTTATATAGTTGCCATGGGTTAGAATGATGCCTTTGGGATCAGCTGTTGTGCCTGATGTGTAACATATGTTTGCAAAATGATCAGGTGTAATGCTCTTATAAATAGCTTCAAATTTCTCCGTGTTACCATCTTTATCAAGCCATTCCCTGCCAATTTTCTTTACCTGGTTGAACTGGATCTCATTTTCAGCATATTCCTCTTTTTTCTGGAAGCAGATGATCTTTTCTATAGTCCTGCATTCATCCAGGACTTCCATCAGCTTTGCTGTTTGCATTGCCGAGACCATTACGAAACGCGATTCGGAATGATTCAGCCTGAACCGTACTTCTTCAGAATTGAGTTTGCTGGACAGGGGTACATTTATGGCACCGGTATATAAAATACCGAGCTCACCTATTATCCAGTTATTACATCCCTCTGACAGGAGGCTTACCCTGTCGCCTTCCTTCAAGCCCAGTTGCAGCAGGCCTGCAGCAAACTCATGGACCTGTTTGCGAACCTCTGCATAGGTGGTTCCTTCATACCTGTCTTCAGGCTTTTCCCACAGGTATACATTATTTGCAAATTTATTTACATTCTCTTCAAAGAACTGAATAATTGATTTCATTATCTTCTATAGTTTTTAAGTAAATCAACCGAAGATACAAATTTTTACCTTATATGATTAGTGGCCACTGTTCAAACTTTTTCATTGTGATTCTAATTATTTGTATATTTGCCTAATAGTGTATCACTTTAACAGGAGATAAGATATGAAACCTTTGATACCGATTACAATATTGCTGGCCTTTTTAGTGCTTACCCCATCCTGTAAGTTTATAAAGGAAAAGGGCTGGTTTGGAAAATCAAAAGCCGACACCATGGCTGTCTGGCTGGCCAGGCAGGACAGTATAAGGTTAGCTGATTCAGTCAAGGCTGAAGAAGCAAGGCTCAGGGCTATTGAACAGGCACGCATCGACTCTGTACAGGCCGCCGAGCAGGCTCAGCGTGAATGGGAAGAGCGCTTCAGATACCATATAATAGTCGGGGGCTTCCTTACACCGGAATATGCTGAGGATTATCTCGAGTACTACCGCTCAATGGGTTATGATGCCAATATGATCCAGGGTCCTGATGAACGCTTCAGGCTTATTTCCGCCGAGGTTCATGATAACCTGAGCAGCGCCAGGAAAAGGCTGTACCAGTACCAGGATACTGTGGACTTTGAAGCCTGGCTGTATATTAACGAATGAGGCTTTAGCTCTTATTCCTGATTATGGTCTCTGACCTGTCGGGCCCTACCGATACAATATTAACCGGTATACCCGTTTCTTTTTCAATGAAGTCAATATAATCCCTCAGCGCCGCCGGGAGTTTATCATAGCTGCGTATTCCGCTTATATCTTCATCCCAGCCCTTCATTTCTTTGTAGACAGGCTGGATGTCAGCATCTGTATTATAGGGCAGTTCTTCAACATACTTATTGTTGATGCTGTATGCCGTGCATACCTTTATCCTATCAAAACCTGTCAGTACATCAGCCTTCGTCATAAAGAGGGAAGTTACGCCATTGATCATGCAGGAATATTTCAGGGCTGGCAGGTCGAGCCAGCCACAACGACGCGATCTGCCAGTGGTTGAACCGTATTCATTGCCACTGTCACGCAGTTTCTGGCCTGTATCATTATACAGTTCGGTGGGAAAAGGACCTCCGCCCACACGAGTGCAATAGGCTTTGAATGTGCCGAAAATTTCAGCTATTTTTTTTGGCGATATGCCGGTCCCGGAACATGCCCCGGCACTGATGGTATTTGAAGAAGTCACAAAAGGATAGGATCCGAAATCAATATCAAGCATTGTCCCCTGTGCACCTTCAGCCAGTATCTTCTTGCCTTCATCGAGGCACCTGTTTATATAGTACTCGGTGTTAACAACAGGGAACTTCCTGAGCATATCCACGCCTTCGAACCATTCCTTCTCAGCTTGCTCCGGGATGTCGTCAATGCCGTAGGTCCTGAGAATATTGAGATGCTTTTGCTTGTTCTTTTCATATACTTCCCTGAAATGCGGCTGCAATATATCTCCAACACGCAGGCCCGACCTGGATGTCTTGTCAGTGTAGGCCGGCCCTATGCCTTTAAGCGTGGAGCCTATCCTGCTGTCTCCCTTTGAATCTTCATATGCAGAATCAAGGAGACGGTGTGTGGGAAGGATGAGATGTGCCCTGCTGGATATTACTATCTTTTCCACAAGCTCCTCCAGGGGCATACGCAGCGATTGAACCTCTTCCAGGAAGACGGCCGGATCAATAACAAGCCCGTTGCCTATTAAATTGATCTTATCCTTCCTGAAGATACCTGAAGGAATGGTGTGGAGGATATATTTCTCATTCTCAAATTCAAGTGTATGGCCTGCATTCGGGCCTCCCTGGAACCTCACGATTATATCATATTCCGGAGTGAGGGCATC
>JAZBOI010000058.1:0-4216 GCA_036351095.1 Bacteroidales bacterium
GAGTACGGCAGGAATGTGCAGAAAATGGTTGATCACATAAAAACCATTAAGGACAGGGACGAACGGTCAAAGGCCGCACGTGCAATAATACAGATTATGGGCAACCTGAATCCCAACCTCAGGGATTCGGGCGATGTAAGGCATAAGCTGTGGGACCATCTTACTATTATTGCAGATTTTGAACTTGATATAGATGCCCCCTATCCACCACCCGAGAAAGAAGTCCTGCTTGAAAAACCAGAGGAAATAGGCTATAAGAAAGGTGAAGTTAAGTACCTGCACTACGGAAGGATGATCGAGATGATGATAGATGAAGCCTGCAAGATGGAGGAGGGTGAAAAAAAGGATTACCTTGTTATTCTGATTGCAAACCAGATGAAAAAAGCATCTGCCACATGGAACCGCAGCCAGGTTAATGACGATGTTATTTTAAAGGACCTCCTCGAATTGTCAAATAACAGGATAAAAATACCGGAAAATCTTAGACTGCTTGAAGTAAAAGACCTTATGGGCCCGAAAAAGAAGAAACAGCCGGTCAAACAAAAAAATCAACATAAGAGAAAATACCAGCCGAAGCGACAATGAGTAGATTCATAGTTGAGGGAGGACGAAAATTAAAGGGTAAGATAGAGCCGCAGGGGGCTAAAAATGAGGCTCTGCAGGTTATCTGTGCCACTCTTCTCACTTCTGAAAAAGTCAGGATAGATAATATCCCGGATATAAGTGATGTTAAAAAACTTATTGACCTTGTCTCAAGCCTTGGATGCGATGTGGAAAAACTGGGTAAGGGCACATATTCTTTCCAGGCACGCAATATCAATCTCAAATACCTGGAATCGCCAGGATATATAGCCTATAGTTCAGCACTGAGGGGTTCCATAATGATACTTGGTCCACTGCTGGCCAGGTTTGGAAGGTCAAGCATGCCCAGGCCGGGAGGTGATAAAATAGGCAGGCGTAAAGTGGATACGCACCTCACAGGATTTAAAAGCCTCGGGGCAAGCTTCAGTTACGACCCTGCCACTTCAATATATTCCGTAACAGCTAAGAAATTGACCGGGGCTTATATACATCTCGATGAAGCGTCGGTGACAGGCACTGCTAATATTGTTATGGCAGCTGTTATGGCAAAGGGAAAGACAACTATTTATAATGCAGCATGCGAACCATATTTACAGCAGTTATGCCGTATGCTGGTATCAATGGGTGCCCGGATTGAAGGAATAGGATCCAACCTCCTTCACATAGAAGGGGTGAAAGAGCTTGGTGCTTGCGAACACACAATATTGCCCGATATGATTGAAACCGGTTCATTCATCGGTATGGCCGCAATTACAGGGTCTGAAATAACAATAAAAAACGTATCATACGAAAACCTCGGAATAATACCCTCCGCATTCAAACGCATGGGTATTCACCTTGAAAGGAAAGGAGATGATATTTTTATCCCGGCACAGACATGCTACGAGATAGAAAGCTATATCGACGGGTCAATAATGACTGTCTCAGATGGCATATGGCCGGGTCTCACCCCCGACCTTCTGAGTGTTTTCCTGGTAGTGGCCACCCAGGCAAAAGGGTCGGTGCTCATACACCAGAAAATGTTCGAGAGCAGGCTCTTTTTTGTGGATAAGCTCATTGATATGGGGGCCCAGATAATTTTATGTGACCCTCACCGGGCAACTGTAATAGGCCTCGAAAGGAAATTCAGGCTCAGGGCAACGACAATGACGAGCCCTGACATAAGGGCAGGCGTCGCCTTATTACTTGCAGCCCTCTCAGCTGAAGGCACCAGTACCATAGATAATATTGAACAGATCGACAGGGGCTACCAGGATATCGACGGCCGGCTGAATGCACTGGGAGCAAATATTAAGAGGGTCTGATTGAGTAACTGAAAAAAATTAGCGGTTAACGGATGATAGTTAGAAACATACACCCCTCCAGGATGCGGACTTGTTATTTATGTAAAAAGCATTAAGCACTATATATATCAACAATGAAAGATAAAAGAATAAGGGAATTCTACACCCCTAACATTCCTGAACCACGGGGACATTATTCCCAGGCAGTCCAATTCAATGACCTGATCTTTGTTTCAGGACAGCTTCCGCTTAATCCCTTCACGGGGGAAATGGCAGGTGGCAGTATTGAAGAACAGACACTGCAGGTGCTGGAAAATATTGAAACAATTCTTAAAGATTCGGGATCGGGCAGGAAAAAAATCCTTAAAACAACAGTTTACATCTCTGACATGTCTCACTGGGGTAGTGTGAACGAAGTTTATAAAAAGTTCTTCGGTAAAAATAAACCGGCAAGAGCCGTTGTGCCAACGAAAGAACTTCATTATGGTGCGCTGATTGAAATAGAAGCGGTGGCAGCCCTATGATAGCCCCGGTTGCCTACACACCGCGGCTCGCATAAGCTTCTATCTTCGGCGGATTATTCAGATGCCTCTTCACCGCACACAGATCCATGGCATTTACTACCGCACTCCTGTACTTCTCGGGAAAATCATCAGGTAATATCGCTTCCAGTTCTATCCTGTCAATCATCCTGGTCTCAGGATTGAAGTTATGTCGTTGTATTATTCTTATTTTACTTGAATCTATACCCCTTTTTTCACAGAAATATTTTACATAAATGCCGGCACATGTTCCAATCGATGCCAGGAAAAGGCTGAAGGGTTCAGGCGCAGTTTCATCACCCCCGCTACGCCTTGGCTGATCGGTCGGGATTACATGACCATTCAACCTTGCATTAACCTTCTTGTTATCTTCAAAAAATACTTCCAGCTCCATATATTCTCTCTTATTATTATTTTAATACCTCTATAACAGAAAACCATCAAATAAGTTCCCGCGAATTCAGGAAAAAACCGGCAAGGCTGATATTTCGCAGGCTCTTCAGGGCTATAAAAATCCAGCCTTCCCGGTAAAAAACAGGTCAGGTAAACAATATGAGTGCAAATAAAATTAAGCCGGATGAAAGTAAGAGTAAGGAGATAAGCACTAATCTGCGGCGGTTTTTCTTTCTCCTCTTTTCAAAATGTATCATAGCTTCGCTGTCCTCGCCTGCACCCAGGAGCTCCAGTGCCTCCCTCCTGAATGAGGATAAGCTGTATTTTGTTCCAAAGAAGGAGATGGTATAACTTATCAATGTTACCAGTATAAAAACAATAATATCATCAACAGCCCGGAACTCAAATCCCGAATATTTAAGGAAGTGGTAATAGAACATCCCGCTTATGACAAAAATTGGAGCTGATAGTGCATTTTCAACCTGGAATACCGGAAAATGTACAGCGAGAAAATCATTCAATTTACCCAACCTTGATTCAATGTTATCAGAGTAATTGTTAATTCCTGATACAAGTCTGAGCAGGTAAAAGTCATAGATGATTGTAGCGCTTGTAATTATGAACAATGCAGAAATTGCAAAGCGCAGGTTGCTGAGGTCAAATGCCAGAATGGAAAAGACAACAATGGCAAGCAGTAAAATAAATTTTATGGACAGCCCGGTGATTACAGCAGATTTAACTGATCCCGTAAGTTGCCTTTCCCTTTTCTTACGAAGTCCTGAAATTTGTTCCCTTGAGTAGTGAATGCCTGCTGCGGCATCCTGGCTCTTCTCCTTCCATATGTTTTCTAACTTCATGTCTTTCATAACCTTAATCACTTAATTGAATATATATTTCATGCAGCTTTTTCTTAATCCTGTGTATTTTAACACTTATGTTTTTTGCTGTAAAGCCTGTAATCTCAGATATCTCCTCGTAAGAATGCTCATCCAGGTAAAGCAGTATTATAGCCCTGTCAATTTTACTCAGCCTGCTTATAGATTCATATAGCAGCTTAATATCTTCTTCAAGATCCTCATCTTCTGTGATATTATCATTTGCCGGGAGTACGGATTTTCCATCATAGAGCTCCGGTCGCTTCTTTTTCCTGTAAGTAATTGCCGTATTGAGTGCCACCCTGTAAAGCCATGTTGAAAATGTGGACTGTTCCCTGAAGTGCCTGTAGGATTTGAGGACCCTGTAAACTATTTCCTGGAAAAGGTCTTCCCTGTCTGCCCTGTCATTGCAGAATGAAAAGCATATGCTGTTTATGATGATCTGGTTTGCATATATTTTTTCGACAATCTCATCCATTTTTTTATAATAGGTTTTTATTTATTAGACTCACGGGGAATCAAATTACTACATTAAGAATAA
>JAZBOI010000059.1:0-7735 GCA_036351095.1 Bacteroidales bacterium
CAATTCAGATGTTATTGAGACACAGATTACCGAACCGCTGGAGCAATCAATTAACGGTATACCCGGGGTTAGAACACTGACAAGTGTGAGCCGCCAGGGAAGCAGCAGGATAACTGTAGAATTCGAGCTGAGTGTTGACATGGAAACTGCTGCCAACGATGTCAGAGATAAGGTGTCACAGGCACAACGCAGGTTACCAAGGGATGTAGACCCCCCCACTGTCTCAAAAGCCGACGCAGATGCGAGCCCGATTATGTTTATTGCAATACAGAGTGACCAGCGCTCACTTTTGGAAGTTTCGGAAATAGCAGATCTTACTTTCAAAGAACAGTTGCAGACCATACCCGGTGTGAGTGCAATAATGATATGGGGTGAAAAAAGATATGCTATGAGATTATGGCTCGATCCCGTCAAGCTGGCCGGCTACGGCCTTACACCACTTGATGTAAGAAATGCCATTAACAGGGAAAATATTGAACTGCCCTCGGGCAGTATTGAGGGTAACACAACTGAACTCACTATACGGACACTTGGATTGATGTCCACACCGGAAGAATTCAACAATCTTATTATTAAGCAGGACGGTGACCAGATTGTCAGGTTCAGGGACATTGGAAGGGCTGAACTGGGCCCTGAAGACATTCGCGGAATAATGAAGCTTAATGGTATCCCAACTGTAGGAACAGTAATTATTCCACAACCCGGAGCCAATCATATTGATATTGCAGATGAAGTGTACAGGAGGTTGGAGTACATACAAAAAGATCTCCCTGAAGATGTTAATGTTGAAATAGGTTTTGATAATACTGAATATATCCGCACCTCTATAAAGGAAGTCACAAACACCATATTGACGGCCTTTTTCCTGGTAATCATAATAATATTCTTCTTCCTTAGGAACTGGCGTACAACACTGATCCCAATAATAGTGATCCCGGTTTCCCTGGTTGGGTCGTTTTTTATTATGTACCTGGCCGGATTTACCATAAATGTTCTCACCCTCCTTGCCATTGTTCTTGCGATCGGTCTTGTTGTTGACGACGCAATAGTTATGATGGAAAACATTTATGTTAAGATAGAATCGGGTATGAAACCCATTGATGCGGGCATAAAGGGATCAAATGAGATATTCTTTGCAATAATATCCACAACCATAACCCTTGTTGCGGTTTTTATTCCCATTGTCTTTCTCCAGGGCATGACAGGGAGGCTGTTCAGGGAATTCAGTATTGTGCTGGCAGGAGCGGTGGTAATTTCTTCCTTTGTTGCCCTCACACTGACACCCATGCTGTCAACAAAGATCCTCAGGGAACAAAAACGCAAAGGATGGTTTTTTAACAAAACAGAAAAGATTTTTATAAGCTTAAACGAGAAGTACAGGTCATCTCTAGAGTTCTTCCTTAAGCGCAGGAGGATGTCCATATTAATTGTACTGGCGGCAGTTGGTCTTACAGTGGTTCTCTTTATATCTATACCATCTGAAATGGCACCCCTGGAGGACCGGTCACAGATAACAGTAAGTACTGTTACCCAGGAAGGAGCCACCTATGAATATGTTCTTGATTATATTGAAGATATTGCCGAGTTAACAGACAGCATTATTCCTGAGATCGAAAAATTAACAGCAATGGTTAGAGGAGGGGGAGGAAATATGAGGGTCGTACTGGTTGATCCCGATGAAAGGAAGCGCTCCCAGCAGGAAATTGCAAATCAACTGTCCGCAGTCTTAAGAAAGCAAACAAAGGCCCAGGCCAGGGTTATACAGCAATCTACATTTGGCAGCCGGAGATCGGGCTTACCTGTGCAATATGTGCTCCAGGCAACAAGCATTGAAAAGCTCAGGGAGGTAATACCTCCTTTTATGGCCAGGGTAAGTGACAATGAAATATTGCAGATGGCGGATGTTAACCTTAAATTTTCCAAACCCGAGCTACAGATCCATATTAACAGGGATAAGGCTAATGCCCTGGGAGTAACAACACAGAATTTAGGTCAGACCCTCCAGCTTGCTTTAAGCGGACAGAGGTTCGGGTATTTCTTTATGAACGGCAAGCAATATCAGATCCTTGCTGAACTGGCACGTGAAAACAGGAATAAACCGCTTGACCTCAAATCACTTTATGTAAGAAACAACAGCGGACAGATGATACAGTTCGACAACCTGGTTGACCTTACGGAGGAAACAGCACCACCTCAGCTTTACAGGTATAACCGTTTTGTTGCAGCCACCATATCAGCCGGACTGGCTCCGGGAAAAACGATAAGTGAGGGGCTTGAAGAAATGGATAAGATTGCAAGCGAAGTACTGGATGATTCATTCAGAACAGCACTGGCAGGAGATTCAAAAGATTTTAAAGAAAGTTCATCCAGCCTGATGTTTGCCTTTGTCCTGGCCATTATTTTAATATTCCTTGTACTGTCAGCTCAATTTGAAAGCTTCCGTGATCCCTTTGTGGTCATGATGTCGGTTCCTCTGGCACTTACAGGTGCCCTGCTGTTTATCTGGTATTTTGATATAACAATGAATATATTCAGCCAGATTGGAATTATTATGCTTATAGGCCTGGTATCAAAAAACGGGATCCTTATAGTTGAATTCGCCAACCAGAGGAAAAAGCAGGGAATGAATAAGCTGGAAGCCATTAAATATTCAGCAGCTGCAAGGTTCCGTCCCATTCTTATGACCAGCCTTTCAACCATACTTGGTGTGCTTCCCCTTGCAATAGGGCTCGGAGAAGGTGCTGAGAGTCGTGTGGCAATGGGTACCACTGTTGTTGGTGGATTATTTGTGTCTACCTTTTTAACACTCTATATAGTACCTGCTATTTATACTTATATATCAAGTGAAAGAAAAAACGGTGAAAATGAAAATTAAATTTTTACTTATCCCCTTAGTTTATGTAGCATTTAACGGAGGACCCATGAATGCCCAGGAGCCTTACGATCTTAATAAATGTATTATTACAGGAATTGAAAATAACTATTCCATTATTATCGCGGTCAACAGGGAAAATGTAAGTAATAACAATGCCACATGGGGGAACGCCGGCCTATTGCCATCAGTTGACCTGTCGGGCAGATATGGTGGTACTGTTAATTCGACCTACCAGAATCTTACCGACGGAGGAGAAAACTCCTCACAAGGAATCCACAATAGCAATGCAACAGCAAATATGTCAGTGGAGTGGACAATATTCAGGGGATACAGCGCCCGTACAAGCTTAAAAAAACTTAATGAATTAAAGTCTGTCGGAGAACTTAACACCAGGTTAGCAATGGAAAACCTTGTATCAAATATTTCCGCTGAATATTATTATTATATACAACAGAAACAACTCTACAATAACCTCAGATTTGCCGTGGATTTATCAAGGGAAAGGGTGAGGATAGATGAGGAGAGGTATCTTCTGGGCGCAGGATCAAAACTGCAGCTACTGCAATCAAAAGTATATTTCAATTCAGACAGCTCAAGGCTTGCAAGGCAAAGTGAAGTATTGCGTGAGTCCGAAATAAGGCTCAACCAGCTCATGGCAGTTAAGGAGCTCGATCAGTCCCCTGTTATAAGTGACAGTTTATTGGATATACGCGGGGATCTCCGATATGAGGATCTCCTTAACCTGGTAATATCCAATAATACATCCCTTTTGATTGCCAGGAAAAATAAAATCATATCTGACTATGACTATAAAATAATTACAGCCAGAACCTATCCCTATGTGTCAGCCTCATCAGGGTATAATTATTCATTCAACAATTATGAGGCAAGTTCAATCTCAACACAGCATACGAGAGGGGTAAATTATAATATCAATGTCGGGATAAACATTTTTGACGGGTTCAACAGGAGAAGGGAAAAAAGCAATGCCATAATTGAATCTGAAAATGTTTCACTCCGCTACCTGCAGATAGAACAGGAAGTTATTGGGGACCTGCTTGCTCTCTATAGCGGGTATACAAACAATCTGAGGCTTCTCGAACTTGAAGAACAGAATCTGGCTACCGCCTCAGAGAATCTCGAAATTGCTTTCGAAAGATATATGCTTGGCAACCTGTCGGGTCTGGATCTCAGGGAGGTGCAGAAAAGCCTGCTTGATGCTGAAGAAAGACTGCTTTCTGTACAATACCAGGTCAAGAGTGCTGAAATTTCACTCCTCCTGATCTCGGGACAAATTACTGACTACCTGTAAAAAAATAAAGGGGCGTGAGAGCCCCTTATTCCTTATTTAATATAAATTCATTAATAATTTCCCAGTATCAGTGGCAGACCACTGTCACCTGCTCCTACCACAACAACTTTTGAATTTGGTGATTCGGCAAGCTTCAGGGTTGCATCGATACCCTTCTGGGTCAGTATCCTGTCGGTCAGACTCGCACTTATGGTACGGTTGTAATTGGCAATACCTTCCGCTTCAATAAGCTTTCTTTCGGCTTCAAGCCTTTCACGCTCGTTGACATACTGCATCGCCAGCGCTTCCTGCTCTCTTGTCAGTTTTGACTCGATAGCAGACTTGATATCAGGAGGAAGACCGATGGAACGTATAAGCAAAGCGTTCATATCAATATTATTCTTTTCCAGAATTATAGCAGTTTCCTCAATAATCGCTGCTTCAACCTCACTCCTTTTCGTGGAATATATTTCTTCTGCGGTGTATCGGCCGGTAACCTGCCTGACTGTAGATCTAACCTCCGGAACAACCAGGTTATTAACATAGTTAATTCCAAATGTTTCATGGAGATAACCTATCCTGTCATAAAGAGGGTTAAATCTTACAGTAACATCAACATTGATGCTCAGACCATTCTTATCCAGTACATCCATGGTCTCCTCACTCTTCTGCTCCTTTACATCGTATTTATACATGGAATTCCATGGTGCCACAATTTTAAAACCTGTTCCCATTATATCATCCTTTCTGAGTTCACCTGTCAGGGTCTTGAAAAGCACTCCCCTCTCACCGGGTTTTATCACATAGAACATCCTGCTCCCGAACAGCAATAAAAGAACAACTATAACTGCCACTGTAATAATTAATGTCTGTCTTTGTTTCATTGTATTTATAATTTTTTATGTTTCTTGAATTACAAAAGTAGTGTAAAATTGTTCACTTTCTGTAAATTGCGCTTAATTTTTCGGAATTATCAAAGGTAAAACAGCTTATCATAAACAAAAAAAAACAGAACGAGCACGATTTTTTTTATTACAAATTATTAACGAATGAAAGAAACCGAACTGATAACCAACGACGACGGCAGCATTTTTCATCTCAGGCTAAGGCCCGGAGAAGCAGGTAAAAAAATAATCATTGTAGGTGATCCCGGAAGGGTAGATATGCTGGCACAGCATCTTGATAACATACGGGTAAAAAAGAGCAACCGCGAATTTTTCACAGTAACGGGCAATTATGGAAATAAAGAGATAAGCATAATCTCCAGTGGGATTGGCACTGACAATATTGATATCCTTCTGAATGAACTCGACGCCATATTCAACTATAACCTGGAAACGGGACAGGAAAGGAAAGAAAAAACCAGTCTGACCATTGTCAGGCTGGGTACATCGGGAGGGCTCCAGCCTGAACTGTATCCGGGTGAGCCCATAATAAGCGAGAAGGCCATTGGCTTTGATTCTGTTATGAATTATTACAGGGGGATAGAAGCTATCACTGATCCTGCTTTTGAATCGGCCTTCATGAGTCATACCTCATGGCATTCAAGGCTTCCAAGACCATATATTGTTGATGCCAGTAAAGAATTGCTTGATAAATTTTCAAAGACAGGATTTGTCAGGGGCATGACTATTTCCACGCCCGGCTTCTATGCCCCCCAGGGTAGGATGATATCGCTTGAGCCGGTTGACAAGGGGCTCAATGATAAAATTATGACCTTCACTTATAAAGGAAGGCAGATACTCAACTATGAGATGGAAAGTTCCGCTATTTACGGTCTTTCGTCATTGCTGGGACACAAGGCGATTACCATATGCCTGGCCATAGGCAACAGGGTCAGCGGAAAATTCCTGAATGATTATAAGCCCCTTATGAATGAACTGGCTGTAAAGGTTATGGAAATTATCTGATAGATTTATTTAGCGTAGCTCACAGCCCTGGTCTCCCGTATAACGGTTATCTTTACCTGTCCCGGATAGGTCATTTCATCCTGTATCTTCCTGGCTATTTCGTTTGACATTGATTCAGCCTCCTTATCTGACACGGCCTCGGCTCCCACTATTACTCTCAGCTCCCTTCCTGCCTGTATGGCATATGTTTTCATTACACCGGGATATTCAAGGGCAACAGCTTCAAGCTCCTTGAGTCTTTTTATATACAGTTCCACAACTTCCCTCCTGGCCCCGGGTCTTGCCCCTGAAATGGCATCGCATACCTGCACTATCGGGGATATAAGGGATGTCATTTCCACCTCGTCATGGTGTGCACCAATGGCATTATAAACCTCCGGTTTTTCCTTGTACTTCTCTGCCAGTTTCATACCGTAAACAGCATGTGGCAATTCAGGCTCATCATCGGGCACCTTACCCAGGTCATGGAGTAAGCCGGCACGTTTTGCCAGCTTAGCGTTCAGCCCCAGTTCGGATGCCATGATGGCACTTAAGTTGGCCACCTCACGGCTGTGCTGAAGCAGGTTCTGACCATAGGAGGACCTGTATTTCATTTTCCCCACAAGTCGGATCAGTTCGGGGTGCAGGCCGTGTATACCAAGGTCGATGGTGGTTCTTTTCCCTACTTCAACTATCTCCTCCTCTATTTGCTTCCGGGTTTTCTCCACAATCTCCTCTATCCTGGCAGGATGTATTCTGCCGTCACTTACCAGCTGGTGGAGGGCCAGGCGTGCTATCTCACGTCGTACGGGGTCAAAGGCAGACAGTACAATTGCTTCAGGTGTATCATCCACTATTATCTCAACCCCTGTTGCAGCCTCAAGAGCTCTGATGTTCCGCCCTTCCCTTCCAATTATCCTTCCTTTGATCTCATCCGATTCGATATGGAAAACAGTGACAGCATTTTCAATGGCTGCTTCCGTGGCCACCCTCTGTATGGTCATCATAACTATACGCTTGGCTTCCTTGTTGGCAGTCATGCGGGCCTCATCCATAATCTCGTTAATATAAGACATGGCCTCGGTTTTTGCTTCCTCTTTAAGTGATTCAATAAGCTGATTTTTAGCTTCTTCTGCAGACAGACTGGAGATGGTTTCCAGTTGTTCAACCTGCTGTTTATGCAGGCGATTAAGTTCTTCACCCCGCTTGTCGACTATCTCAAGCTGATTATTCAGGTTCTCACGTATGGCATCGAGTTCATTATTCTTTCTCTGCGTTTCCTCCAGCTTCTGGGAGATTGATGATTCTTTCTGTCTGATCCTGTTTTCAGCCTGGGTAACCTTGTTATTCTTTTCGCTGATATATCTCTCATGCTCTGATTTGAGCTGCAGAAACTTTTCTTTCGCCTGCAGAATTTTCTCTTTCTTTATCACTTCAGCTTCATTTTCCGCTTCAGCGATTATCTTTTCACTTCTTCTTTTCAGCAGGATCTGCCAGAGAAAGAATGACAATAAGGCACCTCCGGCAAAGATACCCGCGCACACAAGCCAACCGGTCAATCCAAGTGTTATCTGTGATATTATTAATCCAATCATAGTATATTTATTTAAAATGAAAACCCGCAGAGTTTCTTCAACTTTAAAAAAACCCCATTAGACATGGAAGGAGTTGCTAATATGG
>JAZBOI010000060.1:0-3278 GCA_036351095.1 Bacteroidales bacterium
GATGAAAGGGATGAATTGCTTGATACAGGGGGTGGCCTGTACAGGGCAAGGGATTTTTTTGATGAAAACCCCTTCCTTGTATATAATGGTGATATTCTGACTGACCTCAACCTGGCAACCATGTATCAGTACCATTTGCGCAGGAACGCCCTCGCAACAATTGCCGTACGTAAGCGTGAAGGAAACAGGGCTTTCCTGGTTGATGATGATGGTATTATCAGGGGATGGACAAACAGGCAGAACCATATTGATATGGTTACCATTGATAAGCCTACCAGGCTGTACGAGATACCCTCAATGGCAATAGCAGTATATGATCCCGGGATATTTGACTATATGGATGAGGGTAAATATACTATGACATCCATAATACTGAAAGCCAGCGCAACTGGTAAAGTTATTTCTTTTAAACATGATAGAGGATACTGGATCGATATAGGGACACCCGAACAACTGGAAAAAGCAAGATTATTGTTATGAAGCACCCCGGAACTGTGTTATCCACCCTCTGATAACTGTCTAAACCTGGCTGAAATGGACTCTGATATTATTTTAAAGATCAATGTTAAAAACCTGGCCTTATTAATTCTTTGCCTGCTGGCATTTAAAACAGCACCTGCGCAGGATAAAGCATTCGGAATCCCGCAGATTGAATATTTCAACAGGAGGGAATACAATGCCGCCACACAAAACTGGAGTATAAGCCAGAGCAGCCAGGATATTCTTTATTTTGCCAATAATGATGGCCTGCTCGAATATGATGGGGTGGAGTGGAAACTGTTCAGGGACATGGGTCATTTTGTGGTGAGAAGTGTTAAAAGTATCGGTGACAGGATCTATGCGGGCGCTTACGGAGAATTCGGCTATTTTACTTATAAAAATAACCGCGATCTCCGCTATAAATCATTGGCAGTAAATGATTTGCTAAGATCATATGAAGACTACTGGAATATTCACGAATGGAATGATAAGATTGTTTTTCACAGCGAACAGTCTTTGTGTGTTTTTAAAAATGATTCCCTTATAAATGTGATTCCTGCACGTTCACGATTCACAAAATCTTTTCTTGTTAATGACCTCTTGCTCGTTCACGATGAAACTGAAGGCTTGATGGAAGTAAGGGGTGAACACATTTATCCCATAGCAGGGGGGGCTGTCCTTGAAGATAAACTGATTACATCTATATTACCCCTGTCTGAAAATATTATGGTGATAGGCACACTTACAGATGGTTTATACACCTGGGATATGCAGGGGGTGAGTAGATGGAACGTGCCTGCCAATGAGGTCCTTAAAGAAGGAAATATATTCTGTGCCGTCTCTTATGAAGACCACTACCTGGTTTTTGGCACCATACAATCAGGAATGATAATCGCTGATATGAATGGCGAGGTTATTTTTCAGATAGGTAAAGACAAAGGACTGAGCAATAATACGGTACTGAGCCTCTTTGTCGATAAAGATGGTAATGTCTGGGGAGGATTAGATAACGGAATCGTTAAGGTGAACCTGAGGTCAAGTATCACATTCCTCCAGGGATACTATGACCTGGGTACGGGCTATGCTGTTAGCAGGCTGAAAAATGATTGGTATTTTGGAACCAACCAGGGCCTTTTTATGATAGATGATGAAGAATTTACTGATCCTCTCAAGAATAGAAGTGACTTTTCAAAGGTTAGCGGAACAGACGGGCAGGTGTGGAGCCTTTATAATACTGGTGAAACACTCCTCTGTGGCCATAACCTGGGGGTTTTCCTTGTCAGGGGGGATGAAGCCAGGCTGATTACTCCCCCTACAGTCAATGGCGCATGGATATTCAGACCGGTGCCCGGAAGAGATGATCTTCTTGTGGCAGGGACTTACAATGGTCTTATCCTGCTGGAGAAAATCAATGACTTCTGGGAGTATAAACTGACTTTCGAAGGATTTAATGAATCTTCCAGGTATCTTGAATGGTCAGCTGATGGTAAACTATGGATATCACATGGATATAAGGGCATTTTCAGCCTGGAGTTTAATGATGATTACTCAGGTATTGATGAAGTGGAAACATATAGTATTGAAGATTATCCCGAAATTGGGCCGGCACCTGTGATTGCCGTACTTGACGGGGAAGTTGTTGTTACCAGCAGTAATGGGATCCATCGTGTCAATAATTCGGGGGAAATTGAAAAATATACCTCCCTGGATGAATACTTTGACGGGCAGTACCCCGATAGGATAATAAATGACAGGTTCAGGAATATCTGGTATTTCCGGAACGGCACAACAGGAGTTCTGAGGTTCATGGAAGACGAAAGCTTCAAGGATGTTCATTTTCCGTTTATGTTGCTTGAAAACAAGCTTGTGCCAAGTTTTGAATCAAGCTATTTTGTGGATAATGACAATGTGATCTTTGGAGTTGAAGATGGCTTTGCACACTATTCAGTGAGGGAGGGTATGGAATTTGCCAGGCCCTTTAAGTTACATATCAGATCGTTCAGAGGATCATCTGACACCATTTCATATATATTGAACTATAATGGAGGAATAGCCGAAAAAAGACAGGTGGTAGTACCGGAATATGCCTTCAGGGATAACAGCTTTGAAATAAATTATGCAGCCGCATATTTCAGGGAAGGTTATGTTGAGTATTCAACATATCTCTCAGATTATGATATTGAGGCCAGCTCATGGAACAGTAATACAAGCCGCCAGTTTGCAAGGCTGGAGGAGGGGAATTATGATTTTGTTGTAAAAGCACGTAATAGCTTTGATGTCCAGTCAGAACCCCTTGTATTCAGTTTCAGGGTCATGCCTCCCTGGCACAGGACCATCGCAGCCAAGGTGGTTTATGTGATATTATGCCTGATGCTAATCCTGCTTATAGTGTATATCATAAACAGGCAGATAGAGATTCATAACCGTAAGGTAAAAATAAAACAAAAGGAAGAGTACAGGGCAAAGGAAGAAAAGTTGAAGAATGAAGCTCTTGAAACGGAAAAGGAGCTTATACGCATAAGAAATGAGAGGCTTAAAAGCGAAATGACTTTTAAGGAAAAAGAACTGGCAAATTCAACCATGAATATTCTGCAGAAAAATAAGTCATTGATGAAGCTTAAGAGTGAAATGTATAAAATTTCTTCTCTTAATGATAAGTTGGAAATGAAGAAGCAGATCAAATACCTGGTCTCCCGGATTGAAAAGGATATTGACAGTGAAGATTACTGGAAAGTCTTTGAAGTACACCTTGAACAGGTCCATGAAGCCTTCCTCAAACGCCTGGCTGAGAAACACCC
>JAZBOI010000061.1:0-2462 GCA_036351095.1 Bacteroidales bacterium
GGTTCTCCTGTAAGCCAGTCAGGGACAAAAGATAAATTCAGCAATATTGAATTCGGTGCCATGGGTGGTGCCAGTGTGGGACTTAACCTGCACGGTATGATACACAAGGAATTCGGACACAGGGGTGAATTCCAGATCACCGAATCCCTTATCATGTGCGATATGGTCAGGGCTTCCGGGCTGGACCTGGAAGAGGCTTATGCCTGCGGCAAAAAGGCCGTGGAAATTGCAGAAGCAGGAGAGTCAGGATACATGGTGAGCATCACCAGGCTTTCCGATGATCCCTACAGTGTGGAATACGGAAAAGCCCTGCTCAGCGATGTGGCCGTAAGGGCAAAGCCCGTCCCGGCTGACTTTTTTAACAGGCAGGGAAATTACGCCTCGCAGAAATTTATCGATTATATGAAACCCCTGGCAGGCGAATTGCCTGAATTTGTTGAACTTGAGAAAATAAAACCACGTTAAAAACTTGCAGATATGCCTACTGAATTCAATAAAATCGCCCTTTCCCTTCATGCACACCCCGACGATGCCGAAGCATGGAACGCAGGTGCCCTCAAATTGCTGAAAGATAAGGGATATAAAATAATTATTGCTACATTGACGGCCGGACAGATGGGAGGCTGCAATATGAATATGCAGGAAACAGCTGAAATAAGGGAACAGGAAGCAAAAAAGGCAGCCTCGGTGCTCGATGCCGATTATTACTGCCTTGGTGGTGAAGACGGATTTCTCTTCGATACCAGGGAGATGAGGCTGAAAGTGATCTCTCTTATGAGAAAGGTAAGGGCAGGTGTTGTCTTCACTCACCTTCCCTGTGATTACCATGCTGACCACCGGATAACAGCCAATATTGTGGAGTCGGCTGCCATGATCTCTTCCCTTGATCCCGTACCCGTTGACGAAGAACCCCTCGAGGTCACGCCGCTCCTGTACCACACATCGCCCCTTACCCTCAGCGATCCCCTGGGCTCCAGGATCGCAGAACCGCATTTCTATCTTGATGTTACTTCTGCAATAGAAACCAAGAAACAGATGCTCGAATTCCACGTATCACAGCAGGACCTGATGCGGCATATGCATAAGATGAATGACTTTTTTGGCTATGTGCTCCAGGGCAATAAGGATTACGGCAGGGATGTGGATATTGAATATGCAGAAGTTTACTGGCAGCATATGGGAGGGGGATTCCAGAAGGAAGGACAGATACAGAGAGACCTGGCAGATTTTATTATTCAAAACAAAAAATAAAGTAGTGAAATGAACCTGAAAGAAAGCTCTTACAACAAGTATGCCCTGGTGAGGGAAATGATGGAAACATCAGAAGTTATAAAACGCTTCGACCACTCTGAAATAAGCAGATTCGCGAAAAAGGTAAAAGAGAAAAAAGCACTGTTCCTCACAGGTGAAGGAAGCAGCAGGATATTCCCCGCCAAAAGGATGATCTATGACCTGCTGCGCAGGGGACTTGAGCTCAGGGCCTATACTGATGGGGCAACACAGGCACTTGAATATGACCTGTCTCCCTTCAGCGTCTTCGGTGCATCAAACTCCGGGCAGACAAAGGAAATAATAAGGCTGTTTGACAAACTCAAAAGTGAAGGTCATGACCACCGCTTTGGCCTTACTGCCAACAGGGATACGAAGCTCGAAAAGATATCCCTTGATACGCATGTGCTGAAATGCGGGAAGGAAGATGCCGTGGCTGCCACAAAATCAGTCTTCGAACAGGCTCTCTTCTATGACGCACTGCTGCATAGCATTGACGGGCAGGAGATGAAAGGGCTGGATGAATTGTCAGTAATGGTGGAAGAAGCTATGACGCTGAATATAGGAAATGAGATCAGTGATATCATCAGCAGGGCCGGGATTATTTATTTTGCCGGACGAAATAACGGTGTGGCGGAGGAACTGACTCTCAAGACCAACGAGATTACAAGGAAAAAATCCGAATTCCTTGAAGGCACCTACGGTGTGCACGGCATCGAAGAAGTGATGAATCCGGGCGAAGTGGTGATATGGATCAATCCCTTCCCCGATGAGATGGCCAAGTTTGATGAATGCCTGGTAAAAGGTGTTGGAGTGAATATTATTGCCGTCGCACCGGCGGAAACACCCTTTCCCACCATCCTTATACCCGACGGCAAACAATACAGTGAATACGTGGAGCTTGCCGCAGGCTGGAATATCCTGGTTGAAACGGGAATAAAGCTCGGCATCGATCTGGATAAACCCGAGAGGGCACGCAAGGTGGGTAATGAGTATACAGGAAATTAATGGCAGCTTTTTATCCTTTGGGATCAATGTGTTATATTTGGCTCTTCTGGAAAAAACCTGCTTAAACTGACTGCAATGGCTAAAAAACAACTGGCTGTCGGGATAGATATCGGTGGAACAAATACCGTTTTTGGTCTGGTCGACAGGAATGGCACCATTATCTCCGAAGGTGTGATCAAGACCAA
>JAZBOI010000062.1:0-2724 GCA_036351095.1 Bacteroidales bacterium
AGGGATGATGTAAGGCCGTAGCAGCATTTACTAAAACAGCAATAAAATGTCAGTAACACGTTTCGGGGTTTCAATGGAAAAGGAACTGCTGGATGCACTGGATGACTATGTAAAGGAAAACAGTTTCTCAAACAGGTCACAGGCCGTAAGACGCCTGGTCTCGGATAACCTTACAGTGAAAAAATGGAAATGCAACAATATTGTTGCAGGCTCGGTAACCCTTGTGTATAACCATCATAAAAGCGATATACAGATTATGCTGACCGACCTGCAGCATGACTACCATAAACTCATACTGTCGTCACAGCATTTTCACCTGGATAATGAGCAGTGCCTGGAGATAATAGCCGTTAAGGGAAAGGCAAAAGAACTCACCGAACTGGCAGATAAGCTAATAGCCATAAAGGGCATACAGCACGGTAAATTATCAATGAGCAGGGTGGATTAGCAGCTGATTTTAAAACCTCAGCGACAGGCAGCTCAGGCCGCCGTCCAGCTTCCGGAATTCGGAAACGTCGATCTCAATAATGTTATAGCCGGCAGCCCTTATGCTTTGTGCTGTGAGGGGATAGCCTGCCGGTACAAGCACATTGTCATTCACCCATATACAATTGGCAGCATAGCTCTCTGACGGACCAATATCAATTATATTAAAGCTTTGAAACTCTTTCTTTGCAGGAAATTCACCGGCGGCAAGGAGTGTGTTGTTTTCAAGGTATGACACTCCCGTTTTAAGGTGTAATACATCTTTCAGTTCAACCATTGATCCTGTCATACCGTGACCTTCAAGTAATGATATAAGCTGTTCAGCCCCTTCGCTGTTTGTCCTTTCTGACAGGCCAATATAAAAGTGTGATCCTACCATCATTATGTCACCGGCCTCAACAGTACCCGGTGCCTTAACTTCATAAACAGCCTTATAATATTCCTCTATCACCGGCCTTATGCCTGCAGTCTCCCCCCTGCGCGACTCAGCCCCTGGCCTGCAAATAATGGCACATTCCGGTGTAAGCAAAGCAGTATCCTCCACGAAGACCGAGTCGGGGTAGTTTTCATCGGCTTCCAGGACAATTGTTTCGAGTCCGCATAGCTGTAAGGCCCTGGCATAATCAAAGTGCTGCCGGAGGGCGGTCTCATAAGCGGGAGTGCCCAGATCAGCTGATCTTAAACCTTTAATCATACTTACGCCGGGTTTCCTGAGAATGGCCCTGGTGAAAAACTTCCTGCTCATTTCTTAAAACTTAAATCATTAATCTTCAATTTATAATCGCGGGTCTGCCGGAGTCATGCGGGTGATTTGAGTAGGCCCCGGGGCAATGTTTGATCTTCTTTGTGGGTTCACCCGGCAGTATCCTTTCCGCCAAGCCGTTCCATAGCCATATCTTTATATGACCTGCTCACGGGTACCTGGTTTTTGCCAATTTCAATGTATTCACTTGTAAATGAATCAATTTGACCAACAGATACTATGAACGACCTGTGGGTTCTGAGAAAAGCACTTTGAGGCAGTTTGGCCTCGATGCCTGACATGCTTTCCCTTGTTACTGTCGTTTTGCCTTCACGGTATATTTTTACATAGTCCCCAATGCTTTCAATATACAGTATCTCGTCAAAAGATATCTTTATCATCTTCCTGTCGGATCGTACAAAAAAATGATCGGGTTTTTCTTTTTCAGCCCTCTCCGGGGCAACCCTGGCCTGCTGCCCGTTTTCCCCAATATATTTATTAAGTGCCTGCAGCAGTCTTTCAAATGATATTGGTTTAAGAAGATAGTCAACGGCCTGCAGATCAAAGCCGTCAATTGCGTATTCACGGTAAGCGGTGGTAAAGATGATTTTAATGTCTTTATTTATTGATTTGGCGAATGAGAGCCCCGAGATGGTGGGCATGTTGATGTCGAGGAAGATGAGGTCCACCTTTTTATCGTTAATGACATTAAATGCCTCAATTGCGCTTTTGCAGGATGCAACAACATCTACTGCCTCAATATGTGACAGATGATTAAGCAATATCTCTCTTGCTACGGGCTCGTCATCAACTATAATACAGGAGATCTTATCAGGCATGGCTTAGCATATTTATATTGAATATTGAAAGACAGGCATTGTAGCGCTTATCCTTTATTTCCTTTTCAAACTTATAATTATCCCTGTAGTTGAGCTCCAGTCTTTTAAGGATATTATCTATACCCAGTCCTCCTTCTCCGTTTTCACTGTTTTCACCAATAAATGTATTGCTTACTGAAAAGTCCATCCTTTCTTCATGGAGGCTGATATTGACCTCAACACTGAGATAGCCGTTTATGATACTACCGTGCTTGAAGGCATTTTCAACGAGGGGAATAAGCAGCATGGGTGCTATCTCTGCATTATCGGGAATGTTTTCAGAGCGGAAGACCACCCTCAGGCTGTCTTCAAAACGGATTTTTTCAAGTTCAATATATTCCTTAATATGCTGTACTTCCTCTTTAAGCCTGACCCTCGGCTTATTTACCTGGTAGAGGATATAGTCGAGGAGGTTGGATAACCTGAGAATGGTTTCGGGTGTTTGTTTCGACTGTTTAATGGATAAGCCGTAGATGGTGTTCAGGGTGTTAAAAAGAAAGTGGGGATGTATCTGGCTTTTAAGGTAATGGAGTTCCTGGTCCTTCATCTGGAGCTGTGTGGCGAGTATTTTATTCTGCAGCTCCTTGTTCCTGGAAGTGGTGGTGAAATTATGATTTA
>JAZBOI010000063.1:0-2007 GCA_036351095.1 Bacteroidales bacterium
GGTCAACTGCCTGAATCTCTTCTCATAGGGCTCAAAGTTAACTCCGCCGAGAACCATCAGTTGAAGATTCGGGAAGATCTCTCGGATTGTTTTACCGCCCGATCGTTCCTGAAGCTTCTCAAAATACATCTGTATCCAGGAGGGTATGCCTCCTATAAGCGTCATATTCTCTTTAATGGTCTCATCAACAATGGTATCGACCTTTTTTTCCCAGTCTTCAATACTATTCGTACTATAGGATGGCAACCTTTTCTTCTGGAGGTATTTTGGGACATGGTGAGCAACAATTCCTGATAATCGTCCTGTGGGAATCCCTCCTTCTGAGTCCAGGACCGGACTTCCCTGGATAAAAATCATTTTGCCGTTTATAAAGCTGGTGTTACCTGTTATTTTAATATAGTTCAGCAGCGCATTCCTAGCTGAATTAATATGATTTGGAAGAGAATCTTTTGTCAGTGGTATATATTTGACCCCTGAAGTCGTACCCGAGGTTTTGCACAGGTATATAGGTCTTCCCGGCCATAGTACATCTTTATCTCCTTTTTTGATACGGTTTATATAGTTACTGAATGCTTCATAATCTCTTAAGGGCACCTTCTTTATAAAATCGCTGTGGTTTTTGATCTTCCCAAATTCATGATCCCTGCCGAATAAAGTGTGTCTCCCTTTCTTAAGCAGTTTTTCCAGGGTTTTATTCTGAATAGTAACGGGATCCTTTTTCCAGGCACAGGTTTGCCTGTCGATTAATTGAGCCAGAAACTTACCAGATAGTTCAAATAGTGTTTTCACGCTTGTAATTTATTCTGACATGCATCTCTTCAGGAAACTATAATACGTATCAATACCCTGGTAAATAGCCTTGATGGGTATTCTTTCATTTTCCTTATGGATGCATTTTAGATGATCTTCACTTAATTCGACAGGTATAACAGACAATCCCTGGATTCCCTTCAAGCGGAACCAGACAACATCATTGCAGTTAGGGAGCATGATCGGATAAACGGCTGCACCGGGGTACATCTCTTCGATAGCTTCTTTCATATGAATGTAAAACTTCCCATCGCTGTCTGATACCGGTGCTTCATCAATTTGGTGGATCACGGAGATCTCTATCTTTTCGTTATTCAATACCTTCTTAATATAATTAAGATATTCCTCGGAGGAATATTGTGGCATCAGCCTGCAGTCGAGATATACTTCTGCGGTTCCGGGTATGTTGTTAATATTCGAATTATAGTTACCGAGCATTGTAAGAGACATAGTATTTGAATAAAGAGAAAATAGTTCGGGTTGATCCCTGAGTTTCGGAACTAAAAACATCTTGAAGCAATTAGGGTGTTTCATGATGAACCTTCGTAAACATTTTTCATATTCCGCAAGATTCTTCAGGATGTTAGCATTGACCTCACTAAAAATAGCAGGCTGTTTCACCTGTAATAGCCTTGAGATAGCAATGACCAGTTCTTTGTTGGCATAGATATCCGGAGGAACAGATCCATGTCCAGAAACTGGCATATTAAGACGGAGATTTAACCACAGTGGTCTTTTCTGGGTAACAGAGATGCCGAATTGCTTATATACTGTGTCCTGACCAACCAGTGTGCTCAGCTCGGTGGCCCCCTCCCCAATAACTATCACAGGATTCAGTGTGTCCAGAAAGTTATCTGTCACATAAGATGCTCCGCCACCACATTGTGTTTCCTCGCATGATACTGATAGAAATGTAATATTGTATGCCATGCTGTCTTCTTTCATCTCCTTCCTGTATTTCAGTAAAGAAAAAAGCTGCATTATTGCTGCGCCCTTATTATCAAAAGCACCGCGGCCCCATACTTCAGTTTCTGAGATATGACCTGACCAGGGTGGATGATCCCATTGCAGGGTGTCTCCTGCATCAACAACATCGATATGATTCAGGAGTATAATGTTTGATAAACTATCCGACAAAGGATACAGAGAGGCAGCAAAATTAAAGTTACCATTTTCTTCTCCGAAGGGAGTTATGAA
>JAZBOI010000064.1:0-8982 GCA_036351095.1 Bacteroidales bacterium
AGGACAATGAAATATTGCTGGGGGTGATATATGACGTACCATCAGATGAGCTTTTCTATGCTTATAAAGACGGGGGTGCATGGCTAAATGCCAGGAAGATAGCTGTTTCATCATCAAAGAGCCTTGATGACAGTCTCATAGCCACCGGATTTCCATATAAAAATTATGAGTGCCTGGGGGTATATATGAAATGTCTTGAGTTTTTTATTCGCAATACCCATGGCGTGAGGAGAAAGGGTTCGGCAGCCATCGACCTTGCATGGGTTGCCAGCGGAAGATATGACGGCTTTTATGAATATGGCCTCAACAGGTGGGATGTGGCTGCCGGAATAATCATTATAAAGGAAGCAGGAGGAATGGTCAGCGACTTCTCAGGAAACACAGATAATATTGACGGCTCAGAAATAGTGGCAGCAAACGGCCTTATATTTGACACTTTCTTGCAGGAGGTTGAAAGACACATGAAATAAACGGATGAAAGCAGTGATATTCTATATCTTTTCTGCCGTGAACCGGGTATTAACATTATTACCCCTCAGGGTATTATATGGATTTTCACCTTTGTTCTACTTTATACTATACCACCTCACAGGATACAGGAAGCAAGTTGTAATGAATAACCTCAGCAATGCTTTCCCGGAAAAATCCGGAAAAGAGCTGAAGACTACGGCAAAAAAATTCTACAGGCACCTGTCAGATCTTTTTATCGAAGTACTGAAGCTTCAGCATATGAAAGCTTCCGAGATAAGGGAAAGGTATAAGCTGATAAACCCGGAGCTGTTCGACAAAGAGCTGAAAGAAGGCAGGAGTACTATTGCAGTCTTCGGACACTATGGCAACTGGGAATGGATTATCAGCCTGCCCCTGAGCATACAATACAGGACAATAATGGTCTACAAGCCGCTTTCCAATAAATACTTTGACAGGTATTTCCACAGGTTCAGGTCACAGTACGGCGTTGAACTGGTTCAAATGGCAAAAACGGGAAGGACATTATACCGTTATGAAGAAGAAGGTATAAATACCCTGGTGGGACTATTGGCCGACCAGACTCCTCCGCGCAGGGAGATACAGTACTGGACAAAATTCCTTAACCAGGACACACCCGTTTACCTGGGCATTGAAAAATTGTCGAATAAATTCAACATGACGGTGGTCTTTTTACATATAGATAAAGTAAGGAGGGGCTACTATGAAATAAGACCTGAGATTATTAGCGCTCAGGCATCAGAACTGGCGCCCTATGAGCTCACAGAGAAACATGTCAGTCTGCTTGAAGAACAGATAAAGCGGAGGCCTGAACTGTGGTTGTGGTCGCACAGGAGGTGGAAGCACAAAAAACCGGAAGACAGATGACAAAAACAGCCGTAGTGATTCTCAACTGGAATGGCAGGAGATTCCTGGAGCGCTTCCTGCCCGCTGTGATAAAATATTCAGCAGGTGAGGATTATGAACTTATTGTGGCAGATAATGGAAGCACGGATGATTCACGTGAATTCCTGGGGAAGGAATATCCCGCGCTGAGGCTGGTTGAACTGGGCCACAATCATGGTTTTGCAGGTGGTTATAATGAGGCATTGAAAAATATTGATTCTGAATACTATGTCCTGCTCAATTCAGATGTTGAAGTCAGCCCCGGCTGGCTCGCTGACATAATCAATTTTATGGATGAGCATCCCGGGGTAGCAGCCTGCCAGCCAAAGATACTAAGTTACCAGGAGAGAAATAAGTTTGAATATGCCGGGGCTGCCGGTGGTTTTATCGACCGCTACGGTTATCCTTTCTGCAGGGGAAGGCTATTGAATATTACGGAAGAGGATAAGGGACAGTATAATGATACCAGGCAAATATTCTGGGCCAGCGGTGCCTGCATGTTCATACGCTCCGACGCATGGAAGGAAAGCCGTGGTTTTGACCCTGATTTTTTTGCCCACATGGAGGAAATTGACCTTTGCTGGCGGCTGAATGCCACAGGTAAAAAAATAGTGTGCCTCCCCTCCTCGGTCGTATATCATGTGGGAGGCGGTACACTTCCCTATGATTCACCCTCAAAAATATTTTATAATTTCCGCAATAACCTTTTTATGCTATATAAGAACCTGCCGGACAAAAAACTGAAAATCACACTTTTTAAAAGAATGATCCTTGATGGTGTGGCTGCACTACGTTTCCTGCTGACCCTGAATCCGGGAGCCTTCCGTAGCATAATAAAAGCACACATACATTTTTACAGGCACAAAAAGGCACTGAGATCAAAAAGAAAAGAGCTCATTCATAAGAACTTACATTATCCCGGTGATTTGATCCTGAACAAAAGCCTCGTTTTTAACTTTTATATAAGGAAGCGGAAGACTTTTACAGAATTATACAATAAATAAGTTATTGACAGGAGATATGCGTTCACGGGATATAATAATTTTTTTCAGTGTAGTTTTCATAATTTATTCGGGGGCGAATATCTTCCTTTATTTCAGGGGACTGGAAGCTGTCACGGGATTAATGGACAGGGGCCTTTACACAATTTTATTCATCCTGATCTCCCTCTCATTTATTGCCGGCAGGATACTTGAACGCAGTTATTCGTCAGTGACTGCGGACATACTGAGTATTACCGGGGGATTCTGGCTGTCCTTTATGTTCTATTCAATAATGATAATTATTGTTTCCGACCTTTCAACATTTATCCTCAGGCTATCCGGAATTATAAGCGCTGATACCGCCGTAAAAGTCAGGGATGCTTCATTTCTATATGCCTCCGGGCTTTCGGTATTAATCATAATCGCCGGCTTCATCAATACCTTATTCCCCCTCATAAAAAAGTACGAGATAGATATTACAGGGAAAGCAGGGGCAGCCGGACTGAAGATTGCTGCCGTATCGGATATACACCTGGGTAGTGTGATCGGGAAAAGGAGTATGAGGGTACTCTCGCGCAGGCTCAAAAAGATTTCGCCTGATATGCTTCTTTTACTTGGCGATATTGTTGACGGTGAAATAAATCCTGTCTTAAGGAATGATCTGCTTGGATCATTGAAAGTACCGGCAGGAGTGAAATATGTTTTTGCCATTACAGGCAATCATGAATACATAGGTGATCGTTCACAGACGCTACCCTACATAGAGAGCAAGGGGATAAAAGTACTTATTGACGAAACAATAATCCTTGATGAGGGCATTGTCCTTGCAGGCAGGAAAGACAGGGATGCCATGCGCTACACCGGGGAGGCCAGGAAGAGCCTGGATGAGCTTCTGAAGGATGTTGATCATGATATGCCTGTTATAGTAATGGATCACCAGCCTCCCATGAAAAAGGAAAATAAGCTGTCAGGTTTCGACCTGATGCTATCCGGTCATACACACAGGGGGCAGATGTGGCCCCTTAACCACCTTACAGGCAGTATATACAGGCTAATCCATGGTCACAGCTTTACAGACGGAGCTCATTATATTGTCTCCTCCGGCTTTGGCAGCTGGGGGCCGAGAGTAAGGATAGGGAGCAGGCCCGAAATACTTGATATCAGATTGACATTCAACAGTTAAACAGACGATACCGCATCATTCAGCGGTTCAAATTTTCTCCGGTAATCTTCCATTGCCCTGTTAATTACTTCCCTGGCTTCACCGGCACCATAGGTATGTGTTATCCTCACATCCGCCTCATTACCCGGCAGGTCTTTATAAGTAAGGAAGTAGTGCTTGAGCCTGTTCACCACTATCTCCGGAAGGTCACTTATATCTTCGAAACTGGCGTATAAGGCATCATTATGCAGTACGGCAATAAGTTTATCATCTGCCTCTATACCATCAAGCATCCTGAATCCCCCTATTGGTCTTGCCCTGACAAGGATATTTCCATGAGTTATCTGCTTTTCCGTGAGCACACAAATATCAACAGGATCATTATCTCCTATTACTGCTTCTATCCCGGTCTTCTCCCTGCAATATTCCGCCACTTTTTCACCGCTGTACGTAAGTGGCAGGAAGCCATACAGGGCAGGGACAACGTTTGAATATTTCTGCGGCCTGTCTATACGCAGGTAACCACTTACTTTATCAACTTCATATTTAACAGTGTCGGTAGGTACCATTTCAATGAAACAGGTCACAATCCCGGGGGCCTTGTCGCCTATATCAATACCATGCCAGGGATGCGACTTATATCTCATTCCCATCAGCTTGAGTATCGGGTCCATAAGTTTGTCATTCATAATTCTTGTAGTTAATATTAAGATGGTCTACAGCATATCGTAAATTTTTTCCAGTCCAAGGGCCCTCGAAGCCTTTACCAGCACCAGGCTGTCCCTTATTGGCTCATCAGCAAGATATTCCTCCAGCTGGACACGTGTTTCAAATGAAAGCAGGCTGTAAGAGGGTGCCAGGGCACTGAAAATACGGCCCACGACGATAACTTTAATATAATCCCGTAAGGAGGCAAGTTCCTCCAGTATCTTTTTATGTTCCTTAAGCTCGTATTGCCCCAGTTCAAGCATATCGCCCAGTATAATGACTTTATTATCACCCCTGTATTGCCTGAATGCTTTTATTGCCCCTTTCATACTGTCGGGATTGGCATTATAGGAATCGCAGATCAGTGTATTACTGCCCGTTTTGAGGACCTGGGACCTGTTATTGTCGGGTTCATAATCCTCTATTGCCTGCTTAATTGCCGGGGGGCGGATATCAAAATACAGTCCCACCGACAGGCAGGCCAGCAGGTTCTCGAGGTTGTATTCTCCGAAGAGATTCGTTCTGAAAGTATATTTTATTCCGTCTATTTCCGCAAGCAGCTCCAGTGTTGGATCATGCTCAGTTTTTATTTCCGACAGGCTGTGCTTGCCCGGCCGCTTATAGGGTATTTTATCAATTTTTCTCTGGGCAAGGATACTCTTCAGCAGCTCATTTTCCTCATTGTAGAAAACCCATCCCCCTGAAGATTCTAGATAGTCATATAATTCAGATTTAGCTTCCACCACACCTTCAAGTGAAGTGAATCCTTCCAGGTGTGCACGCCCGATATTTGTGACAAGACCGAAGCCCGGTTTTGCCATCCTGCACAGTTCCCTGATTTCGCCCTTATGGTTAGCTCCCATTTCAACTATCATAAAGCCGGCATCCCGAGGGCAGGCAAGCAGGGTAAGTGGCACTCCGATATGATTATTCAGGTTTCCCCTGGTGTAATGAACCTTATAATTATCTGACAGTACCCGTGCCAGCATTTCTTTTGTTGTTGTCTTGCCGTTACTGCCCGTGATTGCCAGTACGGGTATATCAAAACTCTCACGATATTTAATGGCCACTGCCTGCAGGGTTTTTGTTACATCGTCAACAACAATGGTAGCTGAGCTTTCATAAGCAGGATCATCTATAACGGCTGCTACTGCACCCCTTTCCAGGGCGGCAGCTGCAAACTCATTACCATTGAATTTCTCCCCTTTCAGGGCAAAGAATAGCTCTCCGTCAGCCACTCTTCGTGAATCGGTTGTCAGTTTGAAGTTGTTCTCTTCCAGTATTTTATATACAATATCCGTTTTCATGCTAAAAAAAACCTCATTATGGTTGCCCATAATGAGGTAAGTATATAAGGTTAAAATTCTTTAACTACTAAAGACCGGTCGGGCTTCCCACTCTTATCATTGCACAACGGAAGCCCAGGTCATCACGTGCAGCTTCCTGGTCCAGGAATCTCCTGGTTGACGGGTTGAGCCAGTAGGCCCTGTCTTTCCATGAGCCACCTTTAATGACCCTTGCCCTGTCATTTATCAATGAAACAGGCTGGTCTGCATCCATGAGATACATTGATTCTGTTCCCATGTTTTCTTCACCTGTCCATTCACCGCTCTCGTTTATATTTGAGAGGTAATCGCCATCGAGGTAGTTCCTGTAGTCGCCTTTCTGGTAATTATACCTGTCGGCCACCTCTTCTGCCTGTACGGTATCAATCTGCAGGCGTCCCAGTTCGTCCTTGGTAAGGAGGTTACCGTTTGCATCGCGACTGTAATCGGTATACACATTACCCCTGAAGGGGTTAAAGGCATCAACATCTTCGGCACTGAGTGGCCTGTATACGTCCTGAACCCATTCGTTCACATTACCTGCCATACAGTAGAGACCATAGTCATTAGGCCAGTAGGATTTAACATCCACAGGTGTGGAGCCGTTATCGTTCAGGCTGCCGGCCACACCCATCAGGTCGCCTCTTCCCCTGACGAAGTTAGCCATAAATTCACCGCGGTGCCTCTTGCTTGAATTACGCACATTATGGCCATCCCATGGATATATTCTTCTTTCAAAAACTCTTTCTTCAAAGGTATTGCCCCTGAGTGCATATGCAGCAAATTCCCATTCAGCTTCGGTTGGAAGCCTGTACTTGGGTAACAGTATGCCATCTTCAAACCTTACCCTTCTTTCTTCCTGGTTTGGATCCAGGCTCGGAAGGTTCTGGTTAACCACACCATCGTACTGCCCGGCGAGATATGCATCGGTATTGAAATTATTTTCATTGAGCTGGTTGGGATCATAACTGAGTATCCCTTCATCAATCAGTATCTGCTCGTTTACCCTGTCGGTCCGCCAGAGGCAGTAATCATTTGCCTGCAACCAGTTCACACCTACCACCGGGTAATTGTTATAAGCCGGGTGGCGCAGGTAATACTGTACATAGGGTTCATTGAATCCAAGGGGTGAACGCCACACCAGGGTATCGGGCAGTGCCCTCACATGTACTTCGGGATAGTCTACATATACCCTCTTTATCCACCACAGGTATAACCTGTAATCCACATTCCTGATTTCTGTCTCATCCATGTAAAAAGATGAAACGGTAACCCGGCGCATAGGATTGTTCCAGTCATACATAACATCTTCCTGAACCCTGCCCATTGTAAAGGTTCCCCCTTCAATGAGTACAAGCCCCGGTCCTGTTTTTTGTTCGGCACCGATAACAACCTCGAATCCACCGTTATCCGGGTCATTGTATTGCCAGCCTGTTGTAGGTGAAACATTTGGATTGTCACCGCGGTTACAGGAAGCAAAAAGGAAAACTGCAATAGCGACCACTACTGAGGATGCAATTTTATACATAGCACGAAAGATTTTGGTCATGATAATTCTATTTCAAATATAGCAAATTTTGATAAATGCATTATTATTTCTCAAATATAACTACATTTTGGGATAATTTATTGTTTTGGGAATACCTCTTTTTTCAGAATTAAATAAAGTAATTGCAAGGGAAACCTGGTTTGATAAGGTCAGAGGCTGTATATTAGCTGTCCTGAGGGGAGTAAAATTATAGTTGTAAGCAAGCTCAAACATAGCTGTCTCAAGGTATAGTCCGGACTGTATATAGCTCAGTCCCCTCCTCAGGTCAAAAAAAGGCAATATATTAAATGACAGCATGTTATATCCCACACTTGCACCCATTGCAGCCATATAGTTAGCATTCTGCACATTAATGACAAAGCCGGGCATTATCCTCAGCTCCTTTCGCGTATTGAAGACCGCTCCGCCATGCACAGACAATCGCCTGCCCGGAACTGCTTCTTCAAATCCGTGCCCCATAAGATCAGGATTAAAAATATGATTTACCGCGATGCCGGCATGATAATCCCTGTACATAAAAAGAAATCCCAGGCCGGCATCAAACACTGTGTTTGATACTGGATCGATTACTTCTCCTGATGGCAATACTGCTCCCATGAGCGGATCCAGCTGGTCAGGAAGGACTATTCTCCCGGCATCCATGCCCCTGTGAATTACCGAGGCCAGAAATCCTGCATTTATATAGAGATCGCGGCTTGCCCGCAAATGGTACGCATATGCGGCCCCTGCCCTGAAGTCGCTCATCAGGTCTCCCAGTAAATTTTCAGAGACATATATACCAAAGCCCCCGTGAATGCTTTCAAGGTATGAGTCGTAGGAGCTACTGACAGAAAAGAGGTTCAGCCCTTTCCCCGGGTAGTAATCGCGGTACATAAGCCTCAATTTCCCCGGACCTTCGGATCCGGCAAGGGCCGGATTGGCCTGTACGGGATTGTTATAAAATGCAAAGCTCTCCGCATCCTGTGCAAGCATATGGTTCACAGGTAAGGCAAAACATAAAAGAAGAATCCTTATTTTTACATAGCGGGTCATCAGGCAAATATAATATTTGAAAGATGCTTTATGAAGAACGGAATTTGAATTAGCAATATTATCGCAATATGGATATTAAGTACACGTTTATTAGAGTGACTGATACGGCAAACTTAGAAAATAATCCTGACAGTTGAAGAAGCTGAAAACCATACTGAACCTGTACATGCTGGCAACCATCGCTTTATACTCCCAGGATTATGCCGGCTCATCCGTTCTTTCCGAAGGAATATGGCATAAGATAAAAATAGTGAACGAGGGTATATACCTTATTGATTTTGATGATCTTGCCGAACTGGGTCTGGGTGCAGGGACTGAAGTGGCGCTGTACAGCAATAATTACGGCCTGCTTTCATACTATAATGATGACCCTTTCCCTGATGATCTTGTCAAAACACCCGTATTCGTTGAAAGGGGCAGCGACGGTATTTTCAACAGCGGCGATTACATACTTTTCTATGGTAATTCAACGCACAGGTGGAAATATGACCAGGGCCAGGATGAATATTTTTTTCACCGGCACCATTATTCCGACACTGCCGTTTACTTCATAAAACTCAACGAGGAGCCTTTGGAAATAGGCCTGCAGGCCGATCCTGGACCTCCTGATAATTACTCGCAGCACTCCGACCATCTTTTTATCCACGAAAGAGAGAAAAGCAATATTATGAAATCCGGGCGTGAATGGTATGAACCAATAGCGGCCGGCACCGAATATGAAATAGTTACGGATCTGGGCGATTTTCATTTGCAGGATGGTCAGGATATCCTCTACAGGATCAGGGCCCTGGGGCGTTCACCCGACCAGTCGGTTATCAGGCTCAATTCAGGGGGTAACGAGCTCACATC
>JAZBOI010000065.1:0-2124 GCA_036351095.1 Bacteroidales bacterium
AATGACGGGTATTATTTCATTTGCCTTTGGTGCCGGCAGCGCACCGCCGGGGCAGAAGTCATTCTGCACATCAACAATTACTAGCGCTTCCATATTGTATCTTTTAGTTTATTACGTAGATCCATTACTTTCTGGCCTATGCCCACCTTATAGATGTGGGGATTATCAAATCTTTTTGTTTCTTCAGGTACCTTTGCCAGTCTCTCCCCTGTGTATTTAGCAGCTTCATCCAGTGAGCCGGCAACCAGCACCTTACCTCCCTCCATTACTTTACCGGTTATTTCTTTACAGGGGTATCCATCAACGCTGCAACTCTTGTCAGTCTGGAAGGGATGGTATATAATTTTTGGGATTTTTTCATCAGCCAGTTCAATGCCATCTGCATAGAAGAGGTTTTGACCGTTTACATAACGGTATATCTTTTTTAGACCCGGCAGCGTGGTTTTAGCAATATTTTCCGACACTTTCATGCTGGGACGGTCATCGACATGTGTCAGTTTATATACTCCGTCGAGGGCGCCTTCACCCATGCCTGTAACCAGCGATGTCCCCACCCCGAAGGAATCGACCGGTGCATCCTGGTCGAGCAGACTTTTTATAAGGTATTCATCGAGCTGGTTTGAAACAACGATCTTTACATAATCGAGGCCTTCCCTGTCAAGCATTTTTCGTGCATTCTTACTCATATAGGCAAGGTCGCCGCTGTCCAGCCTGATACCTGTTAGCCTGTGACCATCCTTCTCCATTTCCTTTGCCACTGTAATAGCATTTGGCACACCATGTTTAAGGGTATCGTAGGTATCGACGAGCAATATGGTTGAATCGGGATAGAGCCGTGCATATTCCCTGAAAGCATCGATTTCCTTTTCAAAGGTCTGTACCCATGAATGGGCCATTGTCCCGGTCGATTCAAATCCGAACCTGCTGGCACTGAATGCATTTGAGCTGCCGTCAAAGCCGCCTATTATTGCTGCCCTGCTGGCATGAACGGCTCCCAGACCCTGTGCACGCCTGAGACCAAAATCGATCAGCAGCCTGTCGCCTGCCATCAGTCGCATCCTTGCTGCCTTGGTGGCTATGAGCGACTGGAAATTAAGGATGTTGAGGATAAGGGTTTCAACAAGCTGTGTTTCAATGATATTGCCTTCCACCCGCAGGAGGGGCTCATTGGCAAAGACTATCTCACCTTCCCTGGCAGAATAAATATTACCGCTGAAGCGGAAAGCTTTAAGGTATTCAATGAATTTATTGTTGAAGCCCATGGATTTAAGGTAGCTGCAGTCTTCTTCACCGAAGTGATAGTGGCTGATTGTTTCCAGCATGGTATCGAGACCGGCAAAAACAACAAATCCTCCATCGTAAGGATTCTTGCGGAAGAAATAATCAAAATTTGCCCTGGTATCCTTTTTCCCTCCCAGGAAATACCCCTGGGCCATCGTAAGTTCATAATGGTCGGTATAAAGACCTGAGCTGCTATCTATCAGTGGCATTTTTATTTCTTGATTAACATTATGCTTTTCGTTCCTCTAAAAGGTAAATGTACAAAGGATATGGGAGAAAAAATACAGGAGCAGGTAAAATAACAGTGCTACATTTTTTACGGGTGGGGTGGAAGCCCCCGGCAGCAGGTTCCACCCCGACAGGTCAGCGCCGGATATCTCCTTTAGCAATTAATACACCGGGTGGCCGTTGGTACGGCTTTAAGTCTTTCAAAGGGAATAGCTTTATGACATACTATGCATATTCCGTAAGCAGGCTTCTCAATTCGTTTCAGGACTTCATCCAGGACCTTCAACCTCTGTTTTGCCTTGGCAAGAGCCTGTTCATTGAACTCCTTACCGGTGTTTTCCTTGGAGGTAAACCAGTCGTTGGCATCTGACTGGACTTCATCGTCAGATAACAGGTCGGTAAGCGTATCAATCGATTCCCTGAGGGTTTGAATTTCCTGCTCTACCCTTTTTCTTATCTCGTTCTTCTCTGCTTCAGTCATTTCAATGGATAAAATTGACTCTCCTCTCAGCTAGCTCCGAGGAATCGTCGGTTGATTGTTTATTTTATTTGTGCTCACTAAGCCCGAAGCAGAACTTCGGGGAACCGGGCCTGCGAGCTCGGCGAAGCCAACCG
>JAZBOI010000066.1:0-3431 GCA_036351095.1 Bacteroidales bacterium
GACTGCATCCTGAGAATTCACAGCAAGGGCTTTACCTGGGTCAAGCATATTCTCTCAGCACTCCAGGGCATCAGTTTCAACCGTAAAAGCATCAATGATGAAATTATCAAGGATCTTACCGAAAACTGGATAAAAGACCAGCTGAAATATTTTGAGAATTCGGTCAGCAGGATGAAGGAACGGATCAACTATTATCACAGGGTTTCAAATGTCTTCCTTTTCCTGTCTATTTTCCTTTTTCTCTCAATATTCTACCTGGGTAATTTCTTTTTGGCTGAATTTTTCATGCTCAACATCATGCTGGTGATAGCACCTATCATGCTTGGTATTTTTGCCCTTATCAGGGCCTATATAAAGACCAAGTCCTATGAGCAACTGCTCAACCAGTATGAGATTATGCAGGTCATTTATAAAAGAGCCGAAAAAAAGATCAATGAGCTTAACAGCTCGCAGATGCAACAGGAAGAGAGGCTGGCATATTTCAGGGAGCTCTTCTTTGTAATTGGCAAGGAAGCACTCATCGAAAACGGCATCTGGTACCTTATATTCAAGGATAAGGAACCGGAGATAGATGTATGATTAAGTCCTTTCTATTCTTGATTGTTGCTTCTTATCCATTACTTTATTAAATTTATAAGATAAACCCATACTTAAAAACCATGGCCAGCCTTATCCCCGGATATGAATATGACATCTTTATCAGCTACCGCCAGAAAGACAATAAATATGACGGATGGGTTACTGAATTTGTTGAAAACCTGGAAAGGGAACTGGACTCAATGTTTAAGGAGGAGCTAAGTATATATTTCGACATTAATCCCAGTGACTACCTCCTCGAAAATTATGATGTTGATGCCTCCCTTAAGGACAAGCTTAAATGCCTTGTTCTTATACCAATAATATCTCGAACTTACTGCGATCCCAAAGCATTTGCCTGGGAGCATGAATTCAAGGCTTTTGTTGAGCAAGCATCGAACGACGAATTTGGTTTACAGGTGAAAGTCCCCGGGGGGAATTTTGCTAACAGGGTACTGCCTGTACGCATTCATGATCTGGACAGTGCTGATGTTAAATTGTTTGAGTCTACTATCGGCGGAGTTCTCAGGTCAATTGATTTTATTTACAAGGAAAAAGGGGTGAACCGCCAGTTAAGGGGAAGAGACGATGATATTATCAAAAGCCCCTCCCAGGTCCTGTACCGCGACCAGATAAATAAAGTTGCACTTGCTGTCCGGGAGATCATTAAAAGTATGATGCTCCAAAAAGAAAGCGGAGAAACGGAGATCAAAGAAACTCTGGCAGAAAATGTAACAGAAAAGAAAAAGGATAGTGGGAAAGAAAAGGAAAAACCGGATAGAGAAGAGTCAGGAACAAGCCTGGATGATGAACCTCTCACTGCTAAAAGAGTTATGTATGCAAAGTCCCTGATGAAGGCAAAGTATATTATTCCGGCAGTAATCCTGCTTTTCATAATTGCAGCTTCCTTTATCATTTTAAACCACAGGTCAAAAGTTCAATGGGCTAAGGACGAGGGATTAAAGGAGGCTAAGAGCTTGTGTGTTGCTGATTTCTTTTTCGAATCCTTCAACCTGGCAAAAAAGCTTGAGAGATATATTCCAAGAGATACGGTCCTCCAAAGCATACTTGATGAAGTGAGCAGCTACCAGACTATCATCACTGATCCTCCGGGAGCAGATATTTATTTTAAAGAATTTTCTGACACTTCAGGTAACTGGGTTCATATTGGTAAAAGCCCTGTTGACAGCCTGCAGGTACCAAAGGAGACAGTATATCGTTTCAGGATTAATAAAGCCGGATATGATACTCTTTTTGGTGCAATAACAACAAGAACAACTATAGGTGGAAGGGTAAGCAGGCAGGACACACTTTCACGTAAACTGTGGAAGAGCGGGGAACTGCCTGAAGGTATGGTCTATGTGGATGGATACTGGGACGAAGTTAAGAACAAATGGGAAGAAGACCTGGGTTTTCTTCTCGACAAATACGAAGTAACAAATAAACAATACAGGGAATTTGTTGATCGCGGAGCTTACCGTAACCGTAATTACTGGAAATATGAATTTGTAAAAGAAGGCAAAACAATTTCCTGGGAAGAGGCCATGGACGAATTCACAGACCGCACAGGCAGACCGGGACCATCAACATGGGAAGCAGGAGACTACCCCGATGGAGAGGATGATTACCCCGTCTCGGGTGTAAGCTGGTACGAGGCGGCTGCATATGCCGAATACGCAGGGAAGGTACTTCCAACTGCCGATCACTGGGATAGTGGCGTAGGATTCCAGTTTTATCCAGGTGCTGGTCAAATGCTAAAGGATTATATTCCATTTAGTAATTTTAATAGTTCGGGCCCTGTAGCAGTGGGAACAAAACAGGGACTATCATTTTTTGGAGCATATGATATGGCAGGTAATGTAAGGGAATGGTGCTGGAATATAACAAATGTTGGACGTATTGTTGCAGGAGGAGGCTATGACAGTCCTATCTATATGTTTGCTCAGTGGGATCATCTTCCTCCTTTTGATCGTTCGCAAATTAACGGGTTCAGGTGTGCTAAATATGATGACAGGGAGAAAATCCCTGAGACTGCTTTCAGATACATAGATCTGGGCACGAGAAGCACAAGAGATATCACTTCTGAAAGCCCTGTGCCTGAAAATATATTCAATGTCTATAAAAACCAGTTTCTCTATGATAAGAAAGATCTGAACGCTGCAATCGAAATGAGGGATGAAAGCAGCAATGACTGGATCTTGGAAAAAGTTACTTTCGATGCAGCCTACGATAAGCAGAGAATGATTGCTTACCTCATCCTTCCAAAGAATGTAGCGCCACCTTACCAGACAATAATATTCTTCCCGGGATCTTATGCACAAGCCAACAGGGAGATTTCAAAACGTCAAATAATTGCCGAGTTTGACTTTATTGTTAACAGTGGCAGGGCAGCAGTTTATCCTGTATATTTTGGAACCTGGGAAAGATATGTTGCTGGTAGAGATATGAGGAGTCATGAATATATTGATCGTTTAATAAAGCAGGTTAAAGATTTTAGCAGGACAATAGACTACCTGGAAACACGTGACGATATTGACACCGGGAAACTGGCATACTTTGGTTTTAGCTGGGGTGGTAGTTTGGGCGCAATTATCCCGGCAGTGGAGGATCGTTTATCGCTCAGTATCTTAAAAGGGGCCGGATTTAGTTCAACAATAGCATATCCTGAAGCTAATGAGATAAACTATATTACCAGGGTAAAAGTTCCGACACTGGTAATGAACGGCAGATATGATGCGAATTTCCCTCTTGAAACCAATGCCGGGCCTTTCTTTAATCTTCTGGGTACTCCTGAAAAAGATAAGCGTCTGTTCCTTATAGAATCGGGCCATAACTTCTACAAGAGAACTTCGGTA
>JAZBOI010000067.1:0-5880 GCA_036351095.1 Bacteroidales bacterium
CCATGCATCTGTTCCGCCAAGTATAGGCTGCAGGCGCAACAAGAGAAAGAAGCCTGCTTTTACCATTGTGGCTGAATGCAGGTAGGCGCTGACGGGTGCCGGTGCCTGCATGGCTCCCGGCAGCCAGAAGTGGAAAGGGAACTGGGCCGACTTTGTAAAAACACCAATAAGAATCAATATTAAACCCGGGAGATAAAGCGGGCTCTCTTTCATATCCGGAGCAGCCTGGATCCAGTCGGATAACTGGTAGCTGCCGGGAATGGTGCCTAAGAGGATAATCCCGGCCAGAAGGCTCAGCCCTCCCATAACCGTAATGAAGAGCGACTGAAATCCGGCGAAGCGGGCTGCCTCTTTTTCATGAAAGAAGGTAATCAGCAAAAAAGACAATACGGTTGTCAGCTCCCAGAAAATAAAAAGCAATATCAGGTTTGCCGATAAAACCATCCCCATCATGGCAATGCTGAAGAGTGTCAGGAAGAGGAAGAATCGTGTGTTGTGGCTGTATGGGCGCATGTATGCACCGGCATAGATAAAGATAAAGCCGCCGATCCCTGCCACCAGTAAGGAAAAGGCCAGGCCGAGCCCGTCGACACAAAGAGAAAAATGTATTCCCAGGTCGGGAACCCAGGGAAAAGTAAGTGCAAGGGAATCACCATGAAGAACCTGTGGGATGTAAGTCAGCAACAATACGACAATACCCAGTTGTACCGTACCAAGAGCCAGGGGCCTGTATTTATGCCAGGGCCGGGGCATAAAGAACAGGCCTAAGGGTAATAACAACATCAGCAGCAATATCGTCATATTCCTTTTCTTAAAATCCTATACCCCTTTGATTAAAAATGCACAGAGCCAGATTATAAGCTGTTATTAACTCTGTGAAATGATTATCCTGAAAAACAGGGGTAGCTTTTAAAATTACCTTACAAATATAAAAGAATTTGTCCTTCTTAAGCATTGTTTTGAAGTGCCCGGGCAATACTATTCCCAGGACCCGCCGGCACAGCAAATTTATCCGACAGCTCAACAAACAGGGCATGTATGAATATATTCCTCTTTGAAATTTACCTGAATTCGACTTCTATAGAATTTTCTTTCAGTATTTCTTTAAAATTATTTACCTGCTCGGGTGATACAAAGAAATTGCCTGATATATTGAAGTAATTGATTAATCTTATCTTACTGATTATAATATACAGGGCAGCCATAATATGGGATTCATCAATGGTGCAATGACCGTAATTATCTACAGGAATGCCTGTGTGCAATAAGCTGTTTCCATTAACGAATACCTTATACCTGTATTTGGGATTGTGCCAGAATGGCACTACATGGTCTCCTGTAGTGTGAATCGTAACAACTGGTATTTCAATTTCCCCGGAAGTTTCATAATTTCTCACTTCAGATTTTGCCTCATAGTCAGCACGTATGCGCTGCACCAACCTGTTCAGTCTCCAGTCATTATCTGAACCCCAGTACCATTTCCTGGTATTATCAAAGGGAATACCGCCCATTCTGTCATGGATATCATTGGTTAGCATAATATTAAACCTGAGCAGTTCAAGCAATGCCGTTCCAACAGCAGTTTCATCATTCATATCCACAGTCACTTTTGCACATTTGATAAGCTGATATACCTTTGAAGGATTACTTTGCAGTATACTTATTATTATTTCCTGCAGGTTCAATCCACCCCATTCCGGAGGTCTGTAGTCTTCATTTTTCCACGCATTCATAATGTCCGCGCTAATTGTTACCGCCGGATTTCCGATATTAATTCCCAGGCTTTCAAGCTCAGCTCCGAAGAAATAATTAAAGAGCACATGGAAATCACCCATGTATTGTAGCTGGTTCCAGAAATCTCCTATTGGTGCACCGATAGAAACAGCTCCGTCAAACATATGAGGGTATTTTTCGATTGTTTTTATTGTTACAAGACCCCCTTCTGAAGGTCCGCCAAGGAGAATAAGATCGGGGGGCAGGTAGTCTGTATTATAATCCTGGAAAAAATTACTGACAATGTCTGCCAGTTCCTTTATATTCTCAACAGCATCCAGAACCACCAGTCCATTATCCCGGTAGCTCGTGCTTGCATATCCCATATTATTACCCACAATAATTTCTTCGACAGTTCTTTCTCCAATCATATCCGAAGGAAGTTCTATGGGTGCATAAGGTACGGGATCAACCATACCATGGGCATAAAATATCATATACCTGTAATCCAGGTTGTTCCAGACAGACACATCGGGTAAGGAAATCACCCAGTCAAAACCGTAATCAGCAATATAACCTTCATATTTTCCAGGTTCAATCTCAGTGATTGCGGGTGTTGCTTTAAATTCAGCATCAAGAGCATGGTCTGAAAAAATATCGTCTTTCTGGCAAGATGTGGTGAATGCCAGGAAGACGAAAATCCACAGAAGGAATTTTTCCATGGAAATGCAGCTCGGTCTTTTTCTATTTTTCATAGCATTTCATTTAGTGGTTAATAGAATGGATGGTGAGAAGAATCAGAACGTAAAAATTCTTTAGGTTTACTTCACGGAATCCAACAATATCACACAGGCAAATAGGAATTAAAGCATATTGCCTTTATTAAAGCAGCCGGCAACAGGTCTGTTGCACATATAGTTATCAACTACAAAGTTACACCAGTAAAAACACCAAGTCAAGTTTTTTTAAACCGGTTCAATGCGATTTATTTTGCCGCTGACGGAAGGCATCACTTCATCAGGGCAGGTCTGAGCCGGAAAAGATTGAGCTTATAAAACCAGGCTGGAAGGATGATTGCTAGATCTAATCTCCCATTGGATAGTTAAACAGCGGCTCTGTCTCCAGACCTTTCTTTTTCATTGCCAGTATTTCCTCAGGGTCCATCTCCTTAAAGTCAACAGCCAGCTTCAGTGCCAAGGCAAAAAGATTTTCGTTACCAGGGGGTATGGCGGCCGTCACAGGGTGTGACAGGGTGAAGTTTAATCCTTTTCTTGCTTCCTCCTTTTCCATCAGGGGCCTGTACCATGCTTTTTCCACTGTTCGTTCCTCCCCTTCTTTCCAGGGCCTGTTGGCCATGGCCTTGAGGGCGAGGATTCCCATATTTTTGTCTTTTGCTGTCTGCATAACCTGCGGACCGAAATTGCCGGCATACCAGCAGGAGAAATTGAAGGGGAAAAGAAGAGTGTCGAAATCAAAACGATCCATCAGTGCCAGTGCAGCTTCAACCGAGTGTGCAGAGAAACCCAGGAATCTCACTTTGCCCTCTTTCCTCGCTTCCAGAAAAGTATCCATTGCACCACCTTTGGAGAAGATAGTATCTACATCCTTCAATTCGGTGACAGCATGCAGCTGGTAAAGGTCAAAATGGTCTGTCTGCATATTAAGGAGCGACTGTTCAAGCTCCTTTCGTGCACCCTCCTTTTTCCGCTCTGTTGTTTTACAGGCCAGGAAAACGTCCTTCCTGTAGGGTTTCAAAGCAGGGCCGAGCATCAACTCAGCATTTCCATATGTTGGTGCAACATCAAAGTAGTTAACACCGTAATCAATGGCTTCCCCTACCCTTGCGGATGCCTGTTCAGTGGTGGCATCCATTACCACTATGCCTCCAAATCCTATTAAGGATAGCATTTCCCCTGTTTGTCCGAGCACCCTCCTTTCGAGCTTTCCTTTACGTATCTCACGTATCATGGACGATAATTCGGCCGGAAAAAGACTTATCATGGATGCCGTAATTGCTGATGTCTCAAGGAACTTTCTTCGTTTCATGGTCTTAATGCTTTATGATTTCATGGTATTCGTCATAAAAGGTAATAAAAAAGTAAGGAATTTCCTTAAAAAACACTGCTTTTTCAGGCCTCCCCGCTTATCCTAAACTTTAATAAACAAGACCGGTTTTAGATCTCCCACGGACGTTGAGATATGTTTCTTAATAGAGTACATGGATTCCCAGGCCAGAGCAGGCCTGATCAATAATATCCACTTCTATCCCCGGACCTGACCATATCTTATCACCCGCTCTAATACCTATTGCATAGTGAGGCTTTCTATATATAATTTTTACGGGTGTTCATTCTATAATACTGAATTATGTCAATTATTCTTTTTTTTGATTAAAAGTACCCAGGTAGTTTCTCAGGAAGCTGTGTTCACTGAGTAAAAAATTCCGTGGAGAAAGTCCGAGATTATTTTTAAAATCATGTATAAAATGTGATTGGTCGTAATAACCGTTCATTAATGCTAACTCAGTAAGTTTAGCATCATCCCGGGTTTTGATGGCTTCAAAAACAGAATTGAATTGAATTATCTTACAATATTGCTTTGCACCTATTCCCACGACCTTTTTGAACTGCCGCCTGAAGTGACGCTCACTTACCTTGAGTTCGGAGATAAGTTCCCTGATCTCTACTATGCCACTTTGACTGTATATAACCTCAAGCGCCTTATCAATGTAAGGAATATGGGGACGGGACAGCGGTAACAAATCAATTAAGACCTGTTGCAGATTTCTTGCAACTTCTTCCGGGTCCTCTAGCCTTTCAAGGCGCTTTCTAAGCTTATCAGAAAGGGCAGGTTTAATCTGGGATAAGGTCATACCAGTATCAAGCATGTCTTTTCCGGGTACTCCAAAAAAATACCACATCGATGAAGGTAATAGTTCCAGACCGACATGAAAAAATTTACCCCTGACTTCAAACCATGGCTGTTCATCACTAATCTGACCGGTAAGATATAGTTGTTCACCAGATCGAATGACCTTTTTAATGTAATGCAGTATAATGGGATAACGACTATAGGTAAAATAGGCAAACCCCGTTGGACCAATGGGTATATTTTCATCGGTCTGTTCATCACCCAGCGTCACAATTATCCTTCTTATGTAACCTTTTAACAGGTTAGCAGGCGGATATGTAATAACTTTCAATCTTGACACAAGATCAAAATAGTACAATAATCAATAAAATGGAAATTTTCTTCCTTTGAAAATTATGCCTGTGTAAAAATAAACATAATAAAAAAGCTTAAGTTCCGCGATAAAGCTTTCATAAACTGACTTTCCAATGAATCAGAATGCCTCCCTAATCGCATCGAGCTAAGATTTCTTCAGCTATTTTTTTGGCCATATCTAAATCAGCCTGATTATCATCTGAAATATCTGCTTCAACTATAAATACAACATTCTTATGTAAAACGCTGAGGCTGGTCTTGTCCCAGTTCGAATGTCCGGCCTGTGAAATGACAGCTGCTACAGCTTTATCCCCAATCCCTCTGACATCCTGTTGCGTAGCTTCATTGTTAACAGCATAATTACGATCATAATAATCTGAGTATGTCTCGTCATTAAATTCCAGCAAATCTTCTTCTGTTATAACTTTCAAATTGCCAACAAGTATCGTATTTGACAGGGAAATTTCAGTCTGGACCTCTGTGTCTCCAACCATAACGCTCATAGTAGAAGTACGATCCGAAGACCATTTATAAATGCAATAAACCTGTGTATATTCTGTAATTACCTCACCCGGCTCAATATCGGGTGGTTCAAGCTCAATGGATTGCTCATCTATTGAAGCCAGTTGCGCCAGCCTGGATTTAACAAGGAGTTCGCAGGGCTCCAAAGCAAATTCGCCCAGGCAGGATTCTGCAATTACCGGCGGCAAATCATCATCGGTGTTTTGACTGCAGGCAGCAGAAAAAAATACCACCAGCACCAGTGCTATAATTCCTTTTTTGAAAATTATTTTCATCTTCTTAAAATTTATTGTTAAGGTTCTCAATTACGTATATCCAACAAGCCAAAATCCATAAGCTTTAAACTGAGTTGTGCTTCAAAACGTCCTTCGGTATTATTTGCAAAATTACCTCCGGGAAATCCTTCTCCATCATAGGAAA
>JAZBOI010000068.1:0-3687 GCA_036351095.1 Bacteroidales bacterium
CCGACTCCATGAAATATGAACGCATACCGGGTAAGGAAGTGGAACTCTACTATTTCGTGGCGGAAAGGAAAATACAGTACCTCACAGGCAGCAGTCGCCCTCAGCCTTACCTCCTGCAATTCACATTCGCCATCCCGGTTGATACTTCCTCCATAGAATTAAATTTTATCGAAAGCGTGGATGATGAAGAATATACAGATCTTGATGTTGACTATATCAGGGAATTCTCTGCAGGCAAAGATACCTGCATGCTATGGCTGACCGACAGCACCTTTTATTCACGCGAAAGGATCACCCTGCTGCTCGGTCATCCACGAACCGATTCGCTTGGACAGCTGCAGGCGGTTACAGATACCATAAGAATGAGATACAGGCCCCCGGCTGCAGGGCGCTCAAGAGCACCGGCAAGACGACAGGCGGCCAGCCTCACCCTGAGGACCAACATTTCACAGACAGCAGGGCTGAAACCCGAACAGAATCCTGTATTTGTTTTTGATACACCAATGCTGGAACCCGATACCTCACGGATAAAGCTATACCTTCAGAATGACAGCCTTGAAAAAGCTATAGACTACCGGGTGTACCGCGACAGTATCAATAATAAGAAGTTTATCTTCCGGACCAGACTGGATCCTGACAGCATGTATGTGCTCCTTGTAAATAAGGGGGCATTTGAAAATATCTACGGACTTACCAATGATTCAATAAACTATAAATTCAGGGTAAGAAATCCTGATCAGCTCGGAAAGCTTGTGGTGAATATTACTGGTTTCAACGGTAATATTATTCTCCAGCTACTTGACGCCGGGGAAAATATCGTCATAGAAAGAAAAATATCCCTGCCCTCTGAAGGAAGTGTTGAATTTCCTTACCTCGACAGTAAGGAATACCTGGTTAAGGCAATATTCGATATTAACGGCGACGGAAAGTGGACAACGGGCGATTATGAGAAAAAGAGACAGCCCGAACCTGTAAGCTATATGCCCAAAAAGATTGATGTGAAAGCAGGGTGGGAGATGATTGAAGACTGGCATCTTGTTGGGATCAGAAAAAAGGAAGAAGCAATCAGCAGCACAAGGGGTCCAAAAGAAGGGAAAAGCTAATCGTGGAACTAAAATAGTACAGCATGGATAAAGAAATAGTTGCCGGGATTGATATCGGTGGTACAAATACGGCCTATGGCCTGGTTGACAGACAGGGTAATATTCTTGCCCGGGGTACGGTGGATACAGATAAATCACCGCAGGCGGATGGCTTTGTAAAAATACTGGCCGGCCAGGTAAATAAACTGCTTGCAGAGCATAAGGAATTGACTCTTAAAGGTGTAGGTATAGGAGCACCCAACGGCAATTATCATAAAGGCACCATTGAACTGGCTCCTAATCTTGCATGGAAGGGGATCGTGCCCTTTGGGGACATGATGGAAAAAGAAATACAAAAACCCGTTGTCCTGACCAATGATGCCACAGCAGCAGCTGTTGGTGAAATGATCTTCGGGGGAGCCAGGGAGATGAGGGATTTTATAATATTAACACTGGGTACAGGGCTCGGTAGCGGTTTTGTGGTTGACGGCCAGGTGGTCTACGGTCATACAGGCTTTGCCGGAGAATACGGCCATGTGATAATGATACCCGGAGGCCGCGACTGTGGTTGCGGAAGAAAAGGATGCCTCGAAACATATGCCTCGGCAACCGGTATTGTGCGTACCGTAAAGATCTTCATGGAAGAAAGCAAGGAGGATAGCATCCTCAGGGCCATAAACCCTGCAGTGATCGATTCCAGGATGGTGGCTGAAGCCGCCGCCAAAGGCGATAAGCTGGCACTCGATGCCTTTGACTACACGGCCAGGATACTCGCCCTGGCTATCGTCAATGCAGTTGTCGTTACCAGCCCCGAGGCAATATTTCTGTTTGGTGGACTGGCAAAGGCAGGCGACCTGCTCTTTAAACCCCTGGAAAAATATATCGACGAATTCGTCCAGCCTGTCTTCAGGAATACCTTTAAAGTACTACCCTCAGCCATCCCCGAAACAAATGCCGCCGTACTGGGCGCCGCCGCCCTGGCGTGGAAAGAAATTTAATGTACTGCCATCCATGGTGTTTTATCCTCTGCCGCCATCCACGGTGCTTCACCCTCTGCCGCCAACCACGGTGTAGCAGCCTGTGCCAGCGTCCCCGCCCAATAGTAGCACTCTTTTTTTTGGAATTATCATGCTTTAATCCTACCTTTAGTAAAATATTAGGTTCGTTTAGTTCTGAATAAAAAACCTGAAATATTTTGAACAGTATAGCAGTCCCAGGGCTCGGCTTTGAGAAAGAATATCCGCCAATGGCTGAAGTGTCACTGGCAATGGATAAGCTGAAGCAAATCAACAGGATAGATAAAATTAACTGGCAGCTTACCGCTTACAAGCCCGAAGTGTATTTTAAGATTGCTTATTTCAAAAAGGAGATCTACCTGAAGTATTTTGTAAGGGAAGAATATGTGAAGGCTGAAAAAACAGGGGTCAACCAGGATGTTTATGAAGATTCCTGTGTTGAATTCTTTGTTTCTCCCAATCAGGATGATGGGATATATTATAACTTTGAATTTAACAGCATAGGAGCTTTCCTGGCCGGTTCGGGAACGGGCAGGCATAACAGCAAAAGAACGGATCCCACCATGGCCGGTAAAATAAGGTGTTTGCCATCACTGGGTTATGAGCCCTTCCCGGAAATAACCGGAGACCAGGAGTGGACACTTACGGTTGCTCTTCATACTGATATATTATTCAGGCACAAAATAAAAGAACTTCCAGGTAATGAATTCAGGGCCAATTTTTATAAATGCGGTGATGCTCTCAGCATACCTCATTATCTTTCCTGGAATCCTGTGTTAAGCGAAAAACCTGATTTTCACAGGCCTGAATATTTTGGGATAATACATTTTGATTAATTCAAAGCATAAGAAAATGATTAAGGGAAATGCAGTTATAGGGCAGTCAGGCGGACCAACGGCAGTGATCAACTCCAGCCTGGCCGGTGTGATTGAGGCTGCCGCGACTTCAAAGGTCATTGGCAATGTTTATGGCATGCAATACGGCATTGAAGGCTTTATGAAGGAATGGCTGATCGACCTCGACCGCCAGCCAAAGGAGATAATAAAAGGACTGAGACACACCCCTTCCTCCGCTCTTGGTTCATCACGCCATAAGCTGACGGAGGAGGATTTTCCCCTCATTCTAGATGTCCTGAAAAAATACAATATCAGGTATTTCTTTCTCATAGGAGGCAACGATACCATGGACACCGTGAACAGGGTCGAGAAATACTGCCGTGATAATAAGTATGAACTGCTGGGTACGGGCATCCCCAAAACGGTTGATAATGATCTGTACGGAACCGATCACACGCCGGGATTTGCATCTGCTGCACGTTCCAATATACTTAACGTGATGCAGTCCGGTGTGCTGGCAAGGGATATGCAAAAGGTAGATAAATTTGTCGTTTACCAGACCATTGGAAGGGATGCCGGGTGGCTGGCCCTGGCCACGGCCCTGGCAGCAAAAAAGGAGTCTGATGCTCCGCACCTCATATATGCACCCGAATTTACTTTCGACAGGGACAGCTTCCTTGTCGATGTCGAAAAATGTATTCTTTCTTATGGCTTTGTTTCGGTGGTCTGCGGTGAAGGACTGAAATATTCCGA